>NZ_JANSIA010000053.1:0-19873 GCF_047461835.1 Synechococcus sp. R60.1
GGTAGTAATCCGTACTGAACATATTATACATTATTTTCAGTATAGTTGAGCTTATTATTGACTAGAGTCATGCTCCCTCCTGTGATACCTTTGTAGGGACTCCTCACAACCCCAGGGATCCCTTCTGCCCTTGGAATCGGCCCCATGCAAGACGAAAAAGACACGCTTCGCCAACAGCTTCTCACCCTGCAAAGCGAGGCCCTCGCCCAAGTGGAACAAGCTGACGGTCTGGAGGCTCTGGAACAGATCCGCATCGACTACCTGGGCAAGAAAGGTAAGCTCTCCAAAATCTTGGGGGGAATGGGGAAGCTGCCCCCAGAAGAACGGCCTGCCATTGGCGCTTTGGCCAACACCTTTAAAGAGGCCCTCCAATCCAGTCTGGAGCAGCGCAAACAGGCCCTTGGTGAAGCTCAACTGCTGGCCCGCCTAGAAGCAGAGCGCCTGGATGTCACTATGCCCGGGCCCCGTCGGCCTCTGGGGCGGATCCATCCGCTGCAGGCCACCATCGACCGCATGCTCGATATCTTTGTGGGAATGGGCTACACCGTGGTGCATGGGCCTGAGCTCGAGACGGAGTACTACAACTTCGAGGCCCTCAACACCCCTGCCGACCATCCGGCGCGGGATATGCAGGATACCCTCTACCTGGCCAATGGCTACCTGATGCGTACCCAAACCTCCTCGGTGCAGGTGCGCTACATGGAGCAACACCAGCCGCCGCTGCGCATTGTGCATGCCGGTCGGGTGATGCGCCGCGATACCGTGGATGCCACCCACTCCGCTGTGTTTCACCAGATGGAAATTTTGGCGGTGGGCGAGAACCTCACCTTTTCCGACCTGAAGGGCACCCTCAACACTTTCATCACCCGCCTATTGGGCAAGCGAGAAACCCGCTTTCGGCCCAGCTATTTTCCCTTTACCGAGCCTTCTGCTGAGATGGACGTGCGCTTTGGCTCGAAATGGCTGGAAATCTTCGGCTGCGGCATGGTGGATCCCAATGTATTTCAAGCGGTGGGCTACGACCCGGAGCGCTACACCGGATTTGCGGCAGGGATCGGCATTGAGCGGATGGCCATGCTCCTCCACGGCATTCAGGATATCCGCCTGTTTTATACCAGCGACCTGCGCTTTCTGTCTCAGTTTTAGGTGGCTATCTTATCTGAGGAACAAAACCCTCGTCCTGAGCCCTGCAAGACCTTCAGAAAACCCTCTTTCAGGAAAAGGTTTGCTTGTAGATCAACTGCAATTGTTCTAGCTCATCTTGGCGGGCAGCACGGCGCAGCAGGCGCATTTGCTCTTCGATGAGCTGGCGAGCCTCATTACGGCTAATCGGATCGAAGACCAACTCCTCCATGGCAGCAGGATCCCCGCTGTTATCCGGCGGCCTGAAGTAAACCCGAAAAAAGAGCCTTTGGGCGTAGAGAGTGGTGAAGAGAGCCTGATTTTCGTCGACCTGACACAGGCTGTAGAGCAGACCAAATGTGGGGTGATTCAGATACAACTCATTCATGCCCAATAGCGTATCACTCTTGGGGGAGAGGAGAGACTTTTCTTCCCGGTCGGTGCCAGAGAAAGTTCTGGAAATGATGTGGCTATGGCTCTTGAGACCAAGGGCTTAAATCACAAGTTCCGCCCAGCTCGATTTTGGCTGTTGCGACTGGATTCAACATTAGCAAACTAACAAGATTTTGGGTCAGGCTGTTACCGCCGCTGCTGTTCCCGCACCTTCCTCTTCGTGTCATTCAATTCGTTTTCCACCTCTAGCTGACGAAATTGCTCTTCCAATTCATCCCAAGCCTCGGAAGGTTTTCCCCAAGGGCTGAAACCCAAGTCCGGGCTGTCAACGCCTTTGGCTTGTGCGGCTTTTACCTCCTGCAGCTTGGTCTTCACCTCTTGGCGGCGCTGGCGAATTTGCGGCAGCAGCGCTTCCATTTGTTGGATTTTCTCCTTTTGGGCCTTCATTTGACTCCATAGCTGGCTGCCCCTCTCCAACAGCTCAGCTTCCCGGCGTCGCGCTCCTTCGGCTAGATCGGGGCGATTGGCCCGCTGCGCCTTCTCAATGCGAAAGTGCCAGGTTTTGATCTCCTCAGCCAAGTTGAGAATGCTTTTTTGGAGAGCTTCCTCTTGGGCGCGGCTTTCCTGCAACAGCCGCAGGGTATCGGATTCCTGCTGGCGCAACTGCTCATCGAGGGCTTGCAGCTCGATCTCAGGGTGGGCCCTGAGAAATTCTTCCAGGCGGGTTTCCAAAAACCGGATGATATCTTCGATCAGTTTCATGGACGGATCCTCTTCCCAAGCCCTCAGTTGCGTTTAGAGTAGCCTAAGCCGGGCCGTCCTAGATAGGGTCGTTTGAGACATTCCCTTTGACCTTCACCCAAAGGGAGAGGGAAGCTGGGGATCCATCCAGCAGGCAAGTTCACTGCAACTGGGAACCGCCCAACTGCCCCCAGGCGGATCCCTGTCTTCCTCAATCCAGCAAACGGCCATCCCCAACCCGGATAATGCGCTGGGCGGCCTGGGCTACTTCAAGGTCATGGGTGACCACGACCAGGGTGATGCCCTGCCGGTGGAGCTCCGCAAAAAGGTTCAGCACTTCCTGGCCGGTATGGCTATCCAGAGCCCCAGTCGGCTCATCAGCCAGCAACAGTTGGGGTCGGTTGACAATGGCACGAGCAATCGCCACCCGCTGCTGCTGGCCGCCGGAGAGTTGGGCCGGACGCTGCTGCAGTTTGCTCCCCAAGCCTACTTGTTCTAGGGCTTGCTTGGCCCGCCAGCGTTGCTCCGGCTCCGGGATCCCGGCATAGGCCAAGGGCAGCATGACGTTCTCCAGCGCTGTCAGGACGGGCAGGAGATGGAACTGCTGGAAGACAAAGCCGATTTTTTGGTTGCGAATGTGGGCCAAATCGCGATCGGTCAGCGTGGAAACTTCCACCCCATCCAGCCAGTAGCGCCCTGAGCTGGGCCGATCCAAACAGCCGATGAGGTTCATCAGGGTGGATTTGCCGGATCCAGAGGGCCCCATAATGGCGCAATACTCTCCCGGCTGGATCGCCAAGTCGATATCGTAGAGGGCCTGAAAACTGCCCTCCGGCAGTGGATAGACTTTGTTCACCCCAACCATCTGCACTACGGGCGGGCTGGCCGCAGCCAAGGCCTCGGCTGGGCGCTCCAGGGATCCGACCGGCCCACGGCGATGATTTGCCCAGAAGTCTTGCTCAAGCATGGTTGGCACCGGGACTTGCCCCATTCTAGCCTTTGGGCTGCCGTGGCTTGACGGCTAACCGGAAGAGCGGATCTCCTGCGGCTGATGGTAGGGGCAGCTCCCCTGGGGATCCACCCTGAGGCGGTAGAGGGGGGAACGCTCCTGATCACAGCGAAAGGCTTGGGCTTGGGAAGTCAAGATCTGGCGGGCAAAGCGACAATTTTGGCACTTTTTGCCACCGTGATGACTGGATACAGAAGGCTGTTTTGGACGCGGCACGATCCCTGCTGGAGAAGGGGCAGCCTCTGCCGGGCGGATCAGCTCCCGTGGAGAAAGGCCGCGCAGCACCAGTTCGGATCCCTGCCAGCGGGCTTCCACCAGGCCGGTATCGGCCCAGGCCAGCCAACGGGGATCCTGGGTAATCTGGGGGGGCAGACGCACCTGTACCCCCGCCAAAGTCCGCGGCGACCCCTGCTCCTGCCAAACTTCTTCCACCTCCCCCTCATAGCGCAAAGGGGGATCCCTGATCTCGGCGGGGGAACCGGCCTTCAGCTCCGCGAGCCTAACTGGGGTTTGTAGGTGCCCATCGGGCAACTCCAGCCAATGCCCAGGCTGAGGGCAGTGGACATGGTAGCGATTGCACAGCTCCGGCAGATCCGCCAGATCCTGAGCCTGCTTGGGGTCGGCGTGAACCAAGACCAAATGCTGGGGGCGAAAGGTGTGGATGATCTGGGTGAGATGCCCGACATCGTTGTGGCTGTGCCAGGTTATCCATTCAACGGCAATGCGGGAGCGCAGCGGCGCCGGCCAACGCTCAAATGGGGTGGCCAGCTTCACTTCCGGCAGCCGCACCAGCAGACAGGAGCGCTGCGGTTGGGCCAACAACCTCGACCAAATTGGATCCCAAGCCTCAGGCCCGGCATCGGCGTCGCACAGCAGCAAGCCTTGGGGCAGAGGATCCGCTTCGGTAAGGGGCTGAACCCGCGGCTGCAGGCGGTCTTCCCAGAACAAGGGCTGGTAGGTGGCGAAATTGCGCACCGGCTCCGGCAGGTAGGTGAGCAAGCGCTCGTAGAGATTGCAGCCTGCCGCCAGCCCCGGCGCCACCCATATCTTGAGCTCTTGGGGGGCTTGGGTAAAGCGGTGGTGGGCTTTGAGGAGAAAGATCAGCTCCTGCCCCAACCCCAACACTGGCAGGGGAAACAGCACCGTTTGCCCCGCTTCCAAGGCGCTGAGCAACCGCTCCACCAGGCGATTTTCCAGGTGACGACGGGGTGGATGGCGGGTGGATCCCAGCGAAGCCTCGATGAGCAACACGTCCGGCTGCCAGTGGCGCAAAGCAATGAGATCCAAGCCGGGGGCAAAGCGAGTTGAGGCCAGGGAACAGTCGCCCGTGTACACGCAGGCTTGGGCCGGAGTGGTTTGGGTATTTTGCAGCAGGGTTGCCGCCGCTCCCGGCAGATGCCCAGCCGCAAAGAAAGTGAGCATCAGATGGGGCAAAATCTCTCGCGCCCGGCCCAAAGGCAGCGCCCGAAAGGGGGGAAAGCGAATGTCCCGGTCGTAGCCTGGCCAAACGCCACACTCCCACAGACCAGCGGCCAAATGAGCAGTCACCGGCGTGGCGTAGAGAGGTACCTGAGGGTAACGACGATGAAAAGCAGGTAGCCCTTGCACATGGTCAAAGTGAGCATGGCTGCAGATTACCGCATCCGGGATCCCTGGCAGAGCCTTAAAGAGGGCAGGAGCGGGCAACCCGCAATCGAGAAGCAAACGGTGGGATCCCATCTCCAGCCAATAGGCACAGCCCTGCTGCCAGGGATCCGTACCCAGGGGGAGCAGTCGAAGGGGGGGTCTCTCTGACTCCACAGGTGTGTCGTTCTGAACCTAGAAGACCGCGTTCAATCCTGCAAACAGGAGGGGCGACTTGGCCAGGGATCCCCCCTCTCCACCGGTACACCTCCCCGGAGAGTTGGAGACAACCTGTGCCGATCCACTTATCCTACACTTCTCACAGCATAGCGTTTGCCCACCATCTGCCGCGGCAGCCTGCCATTTCATCCATGCAGCAGCTGAATGGATGTGGGGATTTGGTTTTGCGATGAACTTGTCTTGGCTTGGCAGCCTATGGGTCGGCGCTCTCTTCTGTCGCCGCAGCGGCGCTGCTGCTGGGAAAAGCAAAGCCGGCAAAATCGTGATCGTCGGGGCGCACCGTCAGGATCATCAGGTTGTAGAAGGCCCAGACCAAGCCAAACAGCAGCTCAGGCCAAGAGGGATCCCAACTGCCGGCAAAACGCAGGGATCCCACCCCCATAGCCAGAAAAGTCAGCACAATAGCCAGAGCCTGAGGTCCTAAGGAGAGCTGGGAAGGCTGCTCGGGATAGGGGGGCACTCCCTGCAGACTTTGCACCAGCGCCTGGATGGACTGAAAAAACTGGCTGCCCGTCTGCCGTTCCGACTGCCAAGCTGCCCCCCACAAATGCGGGGGAAAGGCCAAGAGCCAACTGATGCGCCCTAGGAGAGCATAAGGCAAAAACCACGCGAAGAAGACCCGGTCAAAGGCCGGCACCGGCATCCACCCTGTGCAGAGAAAGACCATCGGCACCGCCAAGTAGACCAGCTCCGCCATCCCACCGGCAGCCCAGAGGGCCAGCCACAGGTATTGAAAGCGCTGCTGCTGCGTGGTCGGCTTGCCCCAGAAGGGATTTTCCCTCAAGGCCGAAAACAAAGCCAGCAAAGCAACGCGGCGGTTGCGCAAGGGCAACAAAACACCCGTAACCTGGGTTTTGCGAACCAATTGAGATTGCCAGCCACGGCAGTGCATCTGACACCCCAACTGCACAGGGCGACGAATGTCGATCTGCGGGATCCCTTCCAAAGCCTTGCGCCGGATGAGACAGCCAGAACCCAACAGGGGTGCCGCCTGATACCCTTCGGATCCCACCGCCAAGAGCTGCTGCAGGGGGTGAACGGCTCTGGGCTGGCCTAGGGTGCGCAGCATCGCCTGCACAAACCCGATACGATTGGCGATGGGAGCCCGCTCCGGCGAGTCGTAAAAGTGGGGCAAGGTCTGCCACAGGAAGTCCCGCTCGAGAAAATGGCCCGGCTGCACCAGGAGCAGATACTCCCCTTGGATGTGAGGGGATCCCATCGCGTAAGCCAGGGGGTCGGCTGTGGGGCTAGGGCAGGCCCAGTATTCGCAGGGAATGGCCCGGGCCGCCTTGGCCATCTCCTCATCCTCTACCCGATCCACAATGTGGACAAACAACCGCTCCCACGGGTAGTCGAGGTGCAGAGCCGAAAGCACTGTTTGCCGGGTTGCCTCCAGAGAATCCCACTGGCGCAGCACCAGTACATCCACCCGCGGCAATTGGAAAAACGACCGCCGCAGGACCTCTGGGGATGGGATCGTCTCTCTCGGCACTTGGGGATAGCGGCTGAGGGTGAAGCCCACCGCCGCCAGCCAAACATACAGCTCTGCCCCCCAAAACAAAAGGGATCCCAAATCCATCAACCCGGCTGTCAGTCGCCAGTAGAGGTACATCACCCCGGCAATGAGGTGAAGCAACCCTGCCCAGCGAAACAAATACACCCGCATCAGCTTTCTGCCTTCCACGCTTTTGCCATTTTCGCCCTCGAAGGGGCAGGGATCCCTAGCTCCTCTTCTCTTCCGGCTGGCCCCAATCCTCAAGAACGAAAAAAGTTCAGGAATCAGCAACAGCAAAACCCTGTCTGCTCTGGAGCAGACAGTTTTCAGCCCGGCAAGCAGCTTGGTCGACAGAAGCGAGAATCTTCTCTTGCGGAAGAAACTCTCCCAGGCAGTTTCAAAGCTGGGCCTTTCCCTACTGGGCAGCCACCTCAGCTGGGTAGACACTCACCTTTTGCCGCCACTTGCCATAGCGCTCAAAAGTCACAATACCGGTGACCACAGAATACAAGGTGTCGTCGCCGCCGATGCGCACGTTCACCCCTGGGTGAAACTTGGTGCCCCGCTGCCTGACCAGAATGTGGCCGGGATGCACCAGCTCGCCCCCATAGCGCTTCACCCCCAGCCGCTTGGCATTGGAATCTCGACCGTTGCGAGTGCTGCCCGTTCCCTTCTTATGAGCCATGACGCCTCCTATGCAACTGCGTGATCAACAGAAACGAGATAAAAAAATCGGGATTCAGGACACCTGAGTTCAGAGTTTATTCCTCATCCGCAGGGATCCCTGTCGCCGCTGCCGAAGGGGCTGCCTCTGGGTTAGACTCTGGAGCCGCTTCCGTACGGGATGGTGCCGTGGCTAGGGGCACCCCATTGAGTTCAATAGACTCGATCAGCAGACGGGTCAGCGGTTGCCGATGACCCCTCTTTTTGCGGGTCTTTTTCTTTGGCCTCATCTTGTAGACGATGATTTTATCGCCGCGCCGATGCTGTAAAACCCGTGCCCTGACGACCGCCTCCGAAACGTAGGGATGCCCCAACGTGATTTGTCCCTCGTGGTTGATCAACAGCACACGAGACAAATCGAAGGGGCTGTTCTCCTCCACTTCCGCCAGGCGATCGACCTCGTAAAAACGCCCCGGCTCCACCCAAAGCTGCTTACCGCCGGTTTCCACAATTGCGTAAGTCATCTTTCTCCCTGCCGTACAGGTGCCCTGCGGGGGTCTTGAAACCTGATCCGAGCATTGACAGCGATCTTAGATCGTAGCCGAAAAAGCCGCCGTCCGTCAGCTGGGTTTGGTCGAGGACTGGCTTGCAACAGTTCCGGTCGAGCAGTGGGACGGACTCCCCAAGCACCTCATGCTGTTGCCCCCCAGCCCCTTTCCCAGAGGAAGAGGGGAGTTGGGAAGCAGTTGGGAAGCAAATGTGCAGCATCTGAGGCGACCGCAGGCCAGAGGTTGCAGAGTCATTCTTTGCTATTCAGTCAGCTTCTCCCAAGCAGCCTGAAGGGCAGCCTGCATGCGCTGAGCGGCACGGCTGAGGCGATGTTGCCAGGTTTCCCACTTGTGTTGCAGAAACTCTGCCGCCTCGTCCAGTAGGGAGAGATCGAACTTGCCCCCTTTGGCCAGCTCGTCCCGCACCTGCTTCACCTTAACGCGCACCACCTCCGGCGGATCCTGTGGGCCAACCAACGCCTTGAGGCGATCCCCCATGCGCTGGATAAGCTGTTTCACCTGCCGAGATTTTTCGCTCCAAAAGTTCTTTAAGCCTTCCGCTTCCGATTTCAGCCGTTGCGGAGCATCCTCCTTAACCACCACCGCGTCCACATCAATGGCTTCCACGTCCTCAGGCAGGAGAACGGCGCGCCCCCCCCAAGGCTCGGCAATGCTGCCACCCAGAATATAAGCGGCAATCGCTCCAGTCTCCCAGTCAAAGAGAAAATCCTCAATCCAGCCGACCTCTCGATTCCCAATGCGCACTGTGCGACGGTAAAGAGAGCTGATGGGGGTTAGGGGGGTATCAAAAACGGTAGAGTAGGTCAGCAGCGCGTCTGGCCCGATGAGAGAAATCTGCTCCAGGGGGGTGTACCCCTGCTGGCTGGTGAAGTAGCATACCCGCCCTGTTGGGTCAACCCAGATTTCTTCTACGGTACCCAATGCGGTAGCAGTGCTGCCATCGAGGGCCAGCAGGCCCACCACTTGGCTACGTCGGATGATCTGTTCCATAGGGTTCATCGAAGTTTATCTCCTTGATGGGTTAGCTGGGCAGCCTCAAAATCCGCGGTAGTGGCGCAGTTGCCCCCTGAGCCGGGCAATTTCCTGAGCCATGTCCAAGACCATCGCTGCCCCCGTCCAGTTAAGCCCCAAGTCTCGGTGTAGGCGGCTCATTTGCAACAACCGCCTGAGCTGTTGGGGGGTCAGGTAGCTGCTCTCGGCCTCCACTAAGCCTTGGGCCAGCAGCCATTCCAGCAGGTGGGGAGGGATCCCCAACAGTTCCGTGGCCTGCTCAAAGGTATAGAGCCGTTCTTCCACCCGCACAATCGCCAAGCTCATAGATTCACCTCCTGCAAGTGGGCGCGGGGATCCCAGCTACGGCTTTGCCGCAGCTTTTCGTAGAGATCCCGTTCGGTCTGGGAAAGGGATTTGGGCGCCACCACCTTCAGCCGCACCAGCAGGTCGCTCCGCTGGCCTTGGGGATCCCGCCAGCCTTGGCCCCGCAGCCGCAGGGTTTGGCCGCTGTCTACCCCGGCAGGGATCCTCAGTTGCACGCGACCCGTAGGGGTGGGAACTTCCGCCGTCCCTCCCAAAGCCGCCTCGTCAGGAGTAATGGGCAGCTCGCAGAGCAGGTTGTCTCCGTCAAAGCGGAAGAAGGGATGGGGGGGCAGCTCCAAAGTGAGGTAGAGATCCCCTCTTGGCCCGCCAAAGGGGCTGACCTGGCCTTTGCCCTTGACGCGGATGCGACTGCCCGGCTTAGCGCCGGGGGGAATGCGGATAGTTAGCGTTTCTCCATCTAGGTTCAGCCGTTTCTGGGTGCCGTGGAAAGCTTCTGCCCAGCTGAGACCCAGAGTGCCCTCCACATCCTGCCCCGGCAAATCCACCGAAACAAACGGCCCAAAGCCGCCGGCGAAGCCCTGGAACCCGCTGCGGCGGGAGCCCATACGGCCCAGCAGCTCGTTGATAAACTCCTCGAAGCTGGCGTATTGGGCGAAGCCCTCCATGCCCGGCATTCCAGCAGCAGAACCAGTACCCACCCGCTGCCAGTACTGCCCAAACTGGTCGTAGCGCCGCCGCTTTTCCGGATCTGAGAGCACCTCGTAGGCTTCGTTGATCTCCTTAAAGCGTTCCTCTGCCGCCTTGTTGCCGGGGTTCACGTCGGGGTGATACTGGCGGGCCAGCTTGCGATAGACGCGCTTGATTTCCTCGGCAGAGGCATCTCTGCTGACGCCCAGGATCTTGTAATAATCCTTGAAGTCACTCGCAGCCATAGGCTCACCCCTGCAAGGTTAGGTTAGAGTTTTTCGGGCTATTCTCAGGATATAAGGTTGCAGCTAAAAAATTGGAGCAGACCCAGAACACGTACAGGCAGAGCGGCGAGATGGCGCTTTACTGTGCTCTCGCTACTTCGGAAACTTTTTGGGCTAGGGCTTGCGTTTGGAGAAGATCCCTTTCTCATCTCGTGTGAAAATTTGCTTGACCTTTTCCCAAGCTTTGAGGAGTGCATGGGTGGAGTTATTGCTCTCTTGTTTGGCTTGGTTGTAGGCTTCCACAAAGGTTTGCTGCGCTTCTTCCGAGAGGTCAGCGCGGATTTCCGGCGAGATGCTCTCTGGGGTTAAGTCTCCCTCTGGCTCACCGGGCAAGTTCAAGTCGGCAATGGAAACTTCCTCTCCGCCAGCACTCTGCAGCAGCCAGTAAATTTCGCCCGACTTCTCTTCCGGTACTTGCACCACCAACAAGAACTCGCCCGCCTGTACCCGGGTTTGGTAGATGGCGGCTTTCTCCTGCGGCATACCCAAGGCAATCAGGGCGGATCCCAGGCCCGCTCCCAGTGCTCCGTACAAAGCGCCGCCCGTTGCCCCCAACAAAGCGGCTCCCAGAGGCCCAGCGGCCACCACTGCCCCCAAAAAGGGAATGAACAGCACCCCCACGCCAGTGAGCAGCCCCAGCAGGGATCCGAACAGGGATCCATAGATGGCCCCATTGGTCAGACCGTCCAGAACCACCTCTTTGCGGGTGATAAACCCGGTAATTTTGGCTTCGGTTTGAAAGTTGCGGCCAATAATGGAGATGCAATCGTTGGGAATGCCACGGTTCAAAAGCCGCTGGATACACTCTTGCAGCTTGCCCTCTTCTTTGAAGGCGGCGGAAACACACTTTTTGGGAGCTTGGGCAAAAGCGCTCATACGCACGCTCATACGCAATCTCCTGCTGAGTTTTACAGTGCCAAGGCAGGTTTTTTAACCTTTTCCCTGCTACTACTCTCGTCTTACTACTCTCGTCTATTGTCTCCCCTCTTCAGCAAAGGACTCGGTCGCAGAATCGCGAACCCCCTGGAGAAATCTCCGTACTGAGGATGCCAATTCCATCCTTACCCCTGGCCTCCTTCCAGGAGAGGGGAGTTGGGATTCAACGCACGCTACTTGCTGCCGGAATGACTGGGGGGTTTGGAGGAGCTACAGCAAGCGGATCCCGGCCATCAAGCCCTGGCAGACCCCCGTCAGGAAATCTGGATCTAGGGTTTCCAAGGTATCGCTCAGCTTGTGGTAGTGGGGGTTGCGCAAGAAAGCGGTGTCGGTAACCATAACGGCGGCGTAGCCCGCATCCCAAAAGGGGGAGTGATCGCTCAGGCGAGTGGCAGGTAGGATCAAGCCTCGCTGCCCGGCCAACAACCAACAGCAAGGGATCCCCGCTTTTTGAAAATCACGCTGCAGCTTGAGCAGATCCCCCCAGGTGGGCCAGTTGCCGATGAGACCGATGTAATCTCCCCGGTTGGGGTAGAGCTTCTCAAGGCCAGCGGGGTAGCGTTGGGATCCGGGGGTGGGATCCCGGTAGCCCAGCATTTCCAAAGACAGCATCAGCCGTAGGGATTGCCTCTGACGTTGAAGAAACTGGGCGTAAGCCCCACTGCCCACCATCCCCCGCTCCTCCAGGTCAAAAGCCACCAGCCACAGGGGGGAAGGGGCAGGGTTGGCGGCAAAATGGCGGGCCAATTCCAGCAACACCGCTATGCCGCTGGCGTTGTCGTCTGCTCCAGGGGTTGCCGGGGCAGCGTCAAAGTGGGCTCCGATGAGGATGGGTTGGCGGCCAGAACGGGATCCCGGCAATTTCAAGATCCAGTTGCGGTGCAGGCGGCCACCGGCCTCAAAGGGGAAGGACTCCAGGGATCCCCACTTAGAAAGCTGCTCTTGGATGTAGCGCTCCACCTGCTGATGGCCCAAGGGCGACCAGTCGGGATCCCGGGGCTGGGCCACTTGCTGCAGATGAGCCTCTAGGCGCTGCCGCAGGTCTTGGAGATCTGACGCCATCATGAGCTTCCCACTCCAGACCGGGCAACTTGAGCATGGATCTGTCGGGCCAACTCCAGGGTGAAGTAGCGGTGGGATCCCACCGTTCCCGCCAACACCCGAAACGGATCCTCAGGCTCCCCCAGGTGATCCAGCACCAGAGCCGCCCCGGAAAAATCCTGATCCCGGGTATAGTCGTTTACCGTCACCACAGTGGGAATACCGGCCTGCTGGGCCGAGCGCAGCCCATTCTCCGAGTCTTCAAAGGCCAGGCAGGCCTGGGGGGGCAGCCCCATCTGTTCCAGGGTGTAGAAGTAGATGTCGGGGGCGGGCTTTTTGGCGGGGACAATATCGCCAGCAGCGATCACTTCAAACCAGCTTAGGCTCTCCGGCAGTGTGTGCTCCAAAAGGGCTGTTACATTTTCCGGCGTGGTGGTGGTGGCAATGGCCAAGCGGATCCCAGCAGCTCTGGCCTCCTGCAGGAGGCGCTTCACCCCTGGGCGGAGTGGGATCCCCCCTTGGGCCAATAGGGCAGTGTAGTGGCGGGTTTTGGCCTGGTGCAGCCGGGCAATGAGGGCATTTAAATCTTCACCAGGGGGTAGCGGCGGCTGGCAGGTTGCAACGAAATGGCGAATGCGCTCTTTGCCCCCCGTAATGGCCAGGAGTTGGCCGTAGAGCTCCACCGACCAGTGCCAGTCCAGCCCTGCCTCGGCAAAGGCAGCGTTAAAGGCCACGCGATGACCATCCCGCTCCGTGTCCGCCAGCGTGCCGTCCACATCGAAGATCAAAGCTTGGAGTGTCATGTGTACCCCCACCCGCCTACAAGCGACTCTATGCTACTGCATGGCTTGGGTGCCCCTAGCCAGGTTTCTGGGAAGGCCAACAAGGTGAGAAAATGAGGCACTGGTTATCCAATCTCGCCATGAGCTTCGATTTTGACGTAATCATCATCGGTGCCGGCGTCGGCGGCCACGGCGCTGCTTTACATGCGGTCGAATCTGGCCTGAAGACCGCCATCGTTGAAGGTGCAGAAATGGGCGGCACCTGCATCAACCGCGGCTGCATCCCCTCCAAGGCTCTGCTGGCCGCCTCAGGACGCCTGCGGGAACTGCAACATAGCTCTGGGCTGGGCATCCAAGTGGGATCCCTTCAGGTGAACCGAGAGGCTATTGCCAATCATGCTGCCCAAGTGGTGGAGAAAATCCGCGCCGACATGACCCGCTCCCTGGAGAGGCTGGGGGTAACAATCCTGAGAGGGCGAGGCAAGTTGGTGGCACCCCAGCAGGTGGAAGTCCAGGAAGAGAAGGGATCCTATACCTACACGGCACAGGATGTCATTCTCGCGACGGGCTCCCGCCCCTTTGTGCCCCCCGGCATCGAGGTGGATGGCCGGACGGTGTTCACCAGCGACGAGGCGGTGCGGCTGGAGTGGATCCCGGAGCGCCTAGCGATTATCGGTAGCGGCTACATTGGCCAGGAGTTTGCCGACATCTACACTGCCTTGGGATCCCAGGTCATCCTCATCGAAGCCCTAGAGACCCTGATGCCGGCCTTTGACCCCGATATTGCCCGCCTGGCCCAGCGGGTGCTGATTAAGCCCAGGCAAATCCAGACCTACGTGGGGATCACGGCCAAGCAGGTGATCCCTGGCCAGCCAGTAACGATTCACCTCTCCAACGGCGAGACGCTGCAAGTAGATGGCTGCCTGGTGGCTGCCGGTCGGATCCCGGTCTCAGAGGGGCTGGGCTTGGCCGAGCTGGGCATCGACACCGGCAAACGGGGGTTCATCCCCGTCGATAGCCGCATGGCCACCGATTTGCCTCACCTCTGGGCCATTGGGGATGTGACAGGCAAAATGATGTTGGCTCACGCGGCGGCAGCTCAGGGGAGAGTGGCCGTGGAAAACATCTGTGGCCGTACTGCCTACATGGACTACCTCAGCATCCCGGCCGCGGTGTTCACCCACCCGGAAATGGGTTTTGTGGGGCTGACCGAACCTCAGGCCAAGGAGGAAGGCTACAGCGTGGGCACGGTGCGCACCTACTTTGGCGGCAACTCCAAGGCCATTGCTTCGGGAGAGACAGAGGGCATGGTCAAGCTGGTCTTTGACAAGAGCACCGGCCTACTGCTGGGATCCCATATCTTCGGGCCCCATGCGGCGGATTTGATTCACGAGGCAGCTCAGGCCATTGCTCGCCGGGCCACGGTGCGAGAACTGGCCGGCTTGGTGCACGTTCACCCCACCTTGGCAGAGACGCTGGAGGAAGCCTACAAGCGGGCAACTCACGCTCTGGCAGGGGCTTAGCCAACGGCTCGGCAGAGGGTCGCCTGCCTCACTCGGTTTTGTGAGGACTCCGTCCCGCCCGCTCTGCCTCCGGCGGGGTTTACAACCAGGCTGTGAAGGGCCAGGTTCTCAGACGGGCAACCCAGCAAGATCTCCCGGCTCAAAGCGTCAAGAAGACCTTAGGATGGGGGGGAACGCGTGGGAGGAAGTGCTTTTGGTGAGCGAAGCCGAGATTACCCAGGCAGTGCAGGCCCAGTACGAGACTTTCCCCTATCCTCCTATTCCTTACGACCGGCCCTTTGAGGGCTTCTCCAGTCTGGGCAGCTATACCTTGGCGCAGTACGCCCGCACCCGCACCTTGCAAGAGCCCACAGGATCCAGGTTTTTGGTGGCCGGGTGTGGCACCGGCTGGGAAGTGCATGGCATTGCCGCCAGCAACCCCGGCTATGGTTCGGTGGTCGGGATCGACATCAGCCGCCCGGCCCTAGAGATTGCCCAGAAGCGAATTAAGCACCACGGCCTACGCAACTGCTCTGTGCAGTACGGGGATCTGCTGGATCCCTCTACTTGGCCCGAAGGCAGCTTCGACATGATCAGCTCCTACGGCGTGATTCACCACACTGCAGATCCGGTGAAGGCTTTGAGCAATCTGGCATCGCGGTTGGCTCCCGATGGGGTGATGGCGCTGATGCTCTACAACCGTTCAGGCCGTTGGCATCTGTACCGCATTCGGCGAGCCTTGGAGTTGTTGGGCATCACCCCACCTGCAACCCCAGAAAAGATCGAATTTGTGCGGCAACTGCTGAAGGGAGCCAGCCCCAATTCCCTTTTGGCCAAGCACGCCAAGGCTCACCAAGAATACTATGGACAAGATGAAAACATTGTCGATAATTTCTTCCATGCCAATGATATTCCTTTCGACATCGGCGAGATTCCCGACTTGCTTGCCCAAGCCGGGCTGGAGTTTATCGATGTAGCCCCCTACTTGGACTATTGGAATGCCAGGCCGTTGATTGCCGCCACCCACCCGGAGTTCCATCGCCGCTACGAGGCCCTTGCTCGCATCGACCAACTGCGGGTCATGGAGTATCTGGAGCCTCTGTATCACACGCAAAATCTCTTCTGGTGTTGCCATCAAGGGAAAAAGGTGGACCACTGGGATCCCTTTACAGTCGAATTTTTTAAGAGCTCCCGCTGGCAACTCAACCCCTTGTTTGTCCGCTATGGCAGCGTGCGCTACTGGGATCAAAAAATCCCCTTTTCAGATCTGTTGGGCAAGCTGGATCCGGCCCAGATCCTGACCCAGAAGATGGATATTTTCTGGCCCGTCGCCCGGATCCCGGGCAAGATGATAGCCTCTACCCGCTACCAGGTGGTGGAGCTGCTGCTGCCCCTGGCCAATCAAGCCCGTTCTGGCGCTGAGATCCTGGCTGCCCATGAAGAGAGAGCCGACCACCTTCTCAACCTATTTCGACAGTGGGAAGCAGACCGGTTAGTCCTGCGGGTTGCCTAGCTTCTGGTTATTCCAAACAGTCCAAATCAACAGGGTCAAAGTCTGTTCCATGCTAAGGTTGTATCATGCATGACCGAGGACGGTGCTTCTCCCCAGGCATGTTTGCGCCGGCGGTGCGGAGCACCTCTACTGGGACATCTTCGCCACAGCTTTCCCTGTGAATAGAGCTGGCAGATCTGGATCCCGATCAACATCCATGGCAACCCCAACGCCAGAGCTGGTAGGAGGCAAGGATGGCTGACTACAATCGCGGCATTATGAAGTTCAAGGGGGCAGATAGCCCAATTGTCGTTTTGATCTCGGCAGGAATTGTGGCCGGTGTGGTTTCGGCCCTGATCTGGTGGGCTTTGCACTTTGCTTACGCAGCTTGAGTCTCAGCCCATATCAGAAGCCGAGGTCAGTTTTTCCTACATTGCCAGCCTTCCGAGCAAAGGAGGGAATTGGGACGAGGCTTTCTTGCAACGCTTGCGGCAGTCTCTTCAGCGTTGGTACCGTGAACACGGGCGGGATCTGCCCTGGCGCCGCACCCGGGATCCTTACGCCATTTGGGTTTCGGAAGTGATGTTACAGCAAACCCAGGTGGCAACAGTTATCCCCTACTTTCAGCGCTGGATGCAGACCCTGCCCGGGATCCCAGCACTGGCGGCAGCCCCCCAGCAGCAGGTGCTGAAACTGTGGGAGGGCCTGGGCTACTATCGGCGGGCCCTGAACTTGCACAAAGCTGCCCAAATTTTGATGCGGGAGCGAAACGGTGAGTTCCCCAGGGATCTGGAGCAGGTGTTGGCTCTGCCGGGGATCGGGCGCACCACAGCCGGCGGCATTCTCAGCGCTGCCTTCGATCAGCCTTTGCCCATTTTGGATGGCAACGTTAAGCGGGTGTTGGCTCGCTTGGTGGCTTTGCAACAGCCTCCGGCCCAGTGTCTGCCCCTGTTGTGGCAGCTTTCCCAGCAATTGTTGGATCCCGTGCAGCCACGGGCTTTTAACCAAGCCCTGATGGATTTGGGAGCTACCGTCTGTCGTCCCAAAAAGCCTCACTGTGGCCAGTGCCCTTGGCAAGCGGATTGCAGCGCCTACAATCGAGGTCAACACCAACAATTGCCTATGTCTGCACCCCGTGCCTCTCGTCCTCACAAGCAAATCGCGGTTGCCATTGTTCTGCGGGGAAAAGAAATCCTTATCGATCGACGACTGGAAAGCTCAATGCTCAGCGGGCTGTGGGAGTTTCCCGGAGGCAAAATCGAGCCGGGAGAAACGGCTGCCGAGTGTGTAGTACGGGAGGTAAAAGAAGAAATCGGCATCGATATCGAGGTGGTCGCGCCGCTAGCCACCGTCGAACATGCCTATACCCATTTCACCGTTACTCTTATCGCTTTTATCTGTCGCTACCTGGGCGGAGAAGCCCAAGCCCTGCAATGTAGCGAGGTGCGCTGGGTCAGCCCGGCGGAACTGTCGGAATTTCCCTTCCCGGGAGCCAATCAAAAGTTGTTTCCCCACTTGCATGCTTGGCTGGCGGAGCATGGGAACACCTTTGAACACACCTAATCTGCCAAATGGCTTGGGCCCCTCTGGAGCAGTTGCCCCAAGACATTCGGTAGGATAGTAGATGTCCTGCTGCTGTGAGCTACGGATATGCTTGTCACTCTGGAAAAAGCGGGGGAGATTCTGGCCAAGGGATCCCACACAGCCATCACAACCACAGATGGCAAGATCGCGCTGGTGCCCAAGGGAAAAGAAACCCTCAAACTGACGGCCAACGAAGCCATTAACCTAATGTTTTACGTCGTCCGCTCCGCTGAACCGGCAGAGACGGTGATGGCCCAACTGGAGGAGGCAGTTGCCAAAGCTCAAGCCCCCGATCCAGCCGAGGAACGGGCCAGAAAATATCGAGAACTTCGTGGCATCTAAACGGATGGGCACTCGTGCCGGTTGGATCCCTTCGCAAACTGGAGAGAGACCCCAAAACAAAGATTAAAAGCAGGAGGAGCTAAGGGCGACGAACTTTCCATCGGTGGTCCACCCCAGCAACATTGGCTCCTGCGGTTGAATGGCCCGTCCGGTGAGAGCACAGCATTGGGCTTGGTGGGCCGTGGCCGGGAAGCTGGCCCGAATATCCTCAGGACTGAGGGTGGCAGCCCCTTGAGAGTGACGCAGGACATAACTCCAAAGAATTTCCCGTATGAGGGCCTGGTAACCCTGATTTCCGGCCAACGCCTTCAGTCGCTGCTTCAGCTCACGTTCCAGCCGAATGCTGGTCACTTCCATCTGGGTCGTGGGAATGGGGGAATTGGCGCGAATGGGCATGCAGGGATCCTCCCTCGAAAAGCCTATACTACTCCTGTAGCATAGCTGGCTTACCGCCTGAGCGGGGATCCCGGCCTGGGTGAGATGGCTCAGGTCAAAATGGTTGCAAGCTGTGCAGTTCTGACCGCTAAGGCAACGTCAGCACCTGAGTGTATGGTTGAGTTGATCCCGCCCCGTCGCCGTGCCTTGGAGCATTTGCTGGCCCGCCTTGGATTCAGGGATCCGGCTTTGCTGGAACAACTGCGTTGGGATCTGCTGGATCAGGCTCTGATTCACCCTTCTCTGGATGGCCAGCGGAACAACGATCGGCTGGAGTTGTTGGGGGATTCTGTCCTGCGGATTTTGGTTACGGAATTCTTGTTTCAGTCCTATCCCCATCTGTCGGTGGGAGAGCTGACCGCGATTCGCTCCGACCTGACCAGCGATGCTTACCTGGCAGAACTGGCGGATCTGCACGGCTTGGATCGCTACCTCGAGGTGGGATCCAGCTCGCAAAACGACTTGGCCGGGCGGGGTCGGCGGCTGGCGGATGCTTTCGAGGCTCTCCTGGGAGCCTTTTATCTCAGTTGGGGTATTTACACGCTGCCCAGGCTGCATCCCTGGCTGGATCCCTATCTACACCGACGAGTGGAGCAGTGGTTCCAAGACCCCACTCGGCGCAACCCCAAAGCAGCCTTGCAAGAACTGACCCAACGCCTTTGGGGTAGCCTGCCCGAATACCGCCTGGTGGCCGCCCAGGAGCATCCCCCTCATTTCACCATGGAAGTTTGGGGGCAAGGGCGGTGCTGGGGCCGCGGTGAAGGTCGCTCGAAAAAGGCTGCGGAAATGGCCGCCGCTGCCCAAGCCTACGAACACTTGCAGTCGGAGCAGACATGAGAGGCAACCACCGCTACGAGTTGGCCAGTTGGTTGTTTTTGCTGGGGAGTGGCCTGTTTGCGGTGAGCGAGGTGATGACCTTGGGCAGTGACCCCTCTCTGTGGGATCCAGCAGCTCCAGCCTTTCTCAATCTCAAGGTTGTCCAAACCCTGCTGGGGATAGGAGCCAGCCTCCTGTTCGTCGTAGGTAGTGCTCTGTTCATCCTCGATGCCCGTCACCGCTGAGATGCGCACCCTACCCAAAACCACAGCAGCCCTTCTCCGAGAGCGGAGAGAGGCGAATAGATGAGAAGCTTGCTAATAAGGACTTCTTCCGGCTACGGGATCCGCAGGCGAGAGCATGACTCTAGTCAATGATACGCTGGACTATACTGAAAATAATGTACAGTATGTTCAGTATGGCTGCTTGGTATGGCTAGGTATGTAAAACCGAGAGAAGCGGCGGATTATTTTGGGGTGTGTCTCCACACTTTGAGGCGATGGGAACAGAAAGGTTGGATCAAGGCAATACGTACGCCATCTGGTAGGGCAAGAAGGTATGACCTCGACAGCTACATCAGAACGCCAAAGAAAGTCAAACGAGTCGTTTTGTACGCCCGAGTCAGCAGCCGAGGGCAGAAGCCAGACTTGGAGAGACAGATTGCAAGACTGGTTAACCTCTATCCTGGAGCCGAAGTGGTCGGAGAGGTTGGCGGCGGTCTCGACTTCAAAAGACCAAAGTTCCTTGCCTTATTGGAACGAGTTCGTGCGGGAGATGTCGGAACAATTGTGGTCGCTCAC
>NZ_JANSIA010000054.1:0-19407 GCF_047461835.1 Synechococcus sp. R60.1
GTAGTAATCCGTACTGAACATATTATACATTATTTTCAGTATAGTTGAGCTTATTATTGACTAGAGTCATGCTCTGAAGCGGGGTTGAGTGCCAGGTTGCGCAGCTCTATTATGATTGGCTCTCGGTGGTTCAGAAAGGGATCCCAGCAGGCGACACTCCCCCAGCGGAAGCGATAAGCTAGGAGAGTCAATTAGGTCTCTGAAGCTATGGACGCCGCCGAAATTGCCGCCTTGAAAGAGCGCATCAAGCTAATCCGCGAACGCCGGCCAGCGGTAGCCAAGCTGTTGGAAAAGCCAGACTTGGGCAGCTTGCGCGTGGATGTCAACCAAGCGCTGGAGGAGATCGACGAGTTGCTCCACGAGTTTGAGCAGACTTTTGGCCCGGAAAGCTAGAGGGCTAGTTCCTGATAAGCTGCTGCAACTGGGCCAGAACCTCAGCACTGTGGCGGCTGGGGTTCACGATTGGGTCGATTTCTCGCAAAATCCCCTCCGGGTCGATCAAGAACGTATTGCGCAGGGCAACATCGCCCATCCAGGATCCGTAGGCTCGACTGACCGTGCCGTCGGGATCCGACAGCAAAGGAAACTGTAGCCCCTCTGCCGAGCAAAAGCGCTTGTGGGAGTCCACCGAGTCAGCGCTCACGCCCACAACCTGTGCCCCCATGGCCCGGAACTTGGGCAAATCTTGCTGAAAGCGGCGGGCCTCAATCGTACAGCCGGAAGTGAAGTCGCGGGGGTAAAAATACAACACCACCCACTCCCCCCGAAAATCCGCCAGCCGCCGTATTTGCCCGGCTTGATCTGGCAATGCGAACTCCGGTGCCGGAGAACCTATTGGCGGGAGAGGAGTAGTTCCCCACTGGGCCCAGGCAGGCTGAGTCATCCCAAAGCCCACAAGCAGGCCCACAACCAATCCCATGAAAACCCTGCCCAATTCCCTCACTGCCCCTCCGAGACCTCTCTAGAACCCATCTCTAGTTTACATAACTTTATATGAGTCCAGGAACTCGCCTCACTGCGCAGAAGCAAGCCAGCGGGGTGGGAAGCATCTCCACTCTGCCAGCTCAATGTTGCCGCTTTGCCAATTCCTTTGCCAATTCAAGGTAACCACTTGCAGAGCAAAAGCTGCGGAGGGATCCCCAACCATCGCCAGAGTTGAGCGGTGCGTTCGATGGGGGTATAGCGCAGTTGAGCGTACAGTTGCCGCGCGGGGAGATTGTCTTCCAATACGTGCAGATGCAAACAGCGGTAGCCCCACCCTTTCGCCACCCCTTCAGCACTGAGCAAAAGCAGACGAGCAATTCCTCGCCGCCGCCAGCCGGGCAGCACCGCCAAGTTGGAGAGGTAGGGATACTTCCCGTGGGCTGTGACCCGCAAAGAGATCTCGGCAGTGCCCACCACTTCGGATCCCACCGCAGCTGCCAGACAGCAGTAGTGGGGATCCCTTGCGGCCAGCCTGAGGCGCAACTCTTCGCGAATGCCCAGCTTGCAAATCGGGTAGATCCAGCGTTGCAGACCTGAGGGGGGATGAAAAACCTGGGCTAGAACTTCGGCCAAGGGATCCAGATCATTCGATGTAGCTGGGTAAACTACGGGGGAAGGCAACACAGGTTGAGATAGGGCAACCGCAAGCATTCTCCTTATTTTCCCAAACAACTTGCAAACAACAAAACAATAAGTGGTGACCCCCACGGGAAGCCACCACTGAACCGGTAGAACTTGGCCACAGGGAGGAAAACCACCCCTGCCGACGCGGACTAACCGCATCCAAGACTTAACTAAGACTTATTCAGTTGTCTTAACTTGTAGCTTTCCAATTTTTTCCAATTTCTAGGCCAGCGCCAGTGGCCGCTCCGACACCAGAATCCGACTCTGAGGTTTACGATGAGATCTCCAGATCGCTAAAACGGCAGGCTGAGCCGTTGATGCGATAGATATCATCCGTGATGGGCTGGTAACCCACTTCCACCAGATCGGACTTGGCAGGAGCAAATATGCGGATAATTGCTCTAGCAATCTTTGAGAGAAAGGTAAACATAGCAACCTCCTGAAAGTGAGAGTGAAACTATGAACTGAGAGAACCTCGAATTGCTAAAGCCCGCAGTCCTTGTCCCACTGAGCGCTGGTTCCGACTCGCAGAGCTTGCAGGTTGAGAGCACCTGAACCTGATCACCGATTTTCCCACCCTGACTCGCTCATGAATGGAGACTCAAAATAGCCGGCTGAGCTTGTTGATCTGGCAAAACCACTTTTATTTGAGGATTATTTGAGGAACACCTAGAGCGCTCTCTCACTTTCCCAGTGGCTTGTGCAGCAAGCCCAACTGCTATCTGCCTAACTCCCTTGTTCTGCTTTGAGGAAAACCTGTCGTAGGTACCAGGTGCTCTGCTGAGCGAGACAACCACTTCTCAGGAGAGTCTGCCGAAGCAACGGATCGGAAGCTTGGATCAAAGCGTTGACCGACAGAGAATTTTGGACTTGAATTTTGGATTTGATTCAATCGAGAAGCGGTGCCTCGCATTTGAGATGGGGATGAGATATTATCCTCCTCGCCTGAATCACTACATTCATAATCTAACCTATAGCCGATCTCTCCACCAAGGGCGGCAACCATTCTTAACAGGCTGGATCATTCCTTTAACTTGGTCTTTTCATCTCTTTTTGGTTCAGGTCAATGAGGGATCCCAGCATTCTGGATTCGGATTCCTCAGCCTCTTTCCGTCACAGGACACCTGATTTTTTGGGGAAACAAGCTGGCTCGGCGCGAGCCTTGAGCTAAACAGAAATAAACGCAAAAAAACAACGACCAACCCCTGCTTCGGGCTTAATCGCCGGAAGGAACTCATTCCCTATCCTAGAAAACTCATTCCAGCTGTAGCTCGTTTTCCAGGTTAAGAGAATCTTGATTTCGGGGCCGAGAACGCAGGATCAGCAGGGAAAAGTAGGGGGGCTGGTAGTCGGCCAGTCCTTCCAGGGTGGGGAAGAGGGTTTGCTGAGGCCAGCCGGCCCAGACCACCAAGCTGGCCTGTTGCAGCCAACCTCTTTCGGCCAGCCACTGCCAAACCTGAGGATAGACAGAGGCCACTTTCATGAGGACGACCACCTCAGCCCAGGCGCAAGCCTGCTCCAGTTCCGAGAGGGCGAACAGAGCCGGTAAAATCGCCAATTTCTCGGAGCCGAGCACCAAGGGGGATCCCAGGGCAGCAGCAGCGGCTAAGGGAGAGCACACCCCCGGTATGGCCTGGATGGGCAAGGCGGGGATCCGCTGCCGCAGGGCTTGGGCCACGTAGGCGAAGGTGCTGTAGAGGCCCACGTCTCCCTCACAGATAAAGGCGACATCTTCTCCCCTTTCTAGGAGTGGGGCTAGTTGCTGGGCAGCCACTCGCCAGGCAGCTTGCAGGACTTCCGGCTGGGTGACAAAGGGCAGGCGAAGCGGCAAGAGGGTTTGTTCCGGTCGCAGCCAAGGGCGCACAATCTGATAGGCCAGGCCCGGCTGGCCGGCGGCATTTTGGGGACAGGCCACCCAGTTGACCGTGCTGAGGATGCGGGCTGCTTTGACCGTTATCCAGTCGGGATCCCCTGCTCCAGCACTGATCCCCCAAAAGGTTCCCAGACCCATACTTATTACGTATCAGGCGGTCTCTGTACTGCCCGTACTTCCTTCCTTCAGGCGATCCAAGGCTTCCTGCAAGGAGTTGCGCAAAGATAGGAACTTCTCCAGGCGCACCAGTTTCACCGTTTGGGTAATGCGGGGGTTGCTCACCACCTGAAAGATACCTGCGCGGCCCTGCACCAGCTTGGCCAATTGCACCAGGGCGCCGACGCCAGAGCTGTCGATGAAGTCGATCCCTGTCAAATCCAGGATCAGGTTAGGGGATCCCTCTTCCAGGTATTTGGTGACCACCTTAACAAAGACCGGCTCGGAAAAGGCATCCAGAAGGCCAGTCAGGTGAAAGACCTGGCAGTTTTCCAGCGCCTCGCGGCTGCCGCGCAAGCTGACCGTCAGAGATAGGGGTTCCGGAATGGCTCTTCTCCTTTCAACCATCTCGACAGAAGGGAACACCTGAGAGAGGCCCCAGGGTGGGTTCAATCTCGGGTGTGGAGATAGCTTAGCATCCCCGTTCTCCGCGGGAGACGGTATTTTTCCGCGGGGTCTTCGGGGGAATTACGCCTGGGAGCAGGGATCTCTTCTTTCTGTTCCCTCGTGGCAAGCCAGGAGTCCTTGGGTAGGATGGGGGCAACTGTGCCGGCAAGGTCGGCCCGCAGTGCACGAATGGCTTTTGGGAGCCTGTCAGGTTTTTAAGGGGTAGGCGGTTGGGAGAGGATCACCAAGATCCAAAGATGCAGCAGCAACGATTCAACCTTTCCCCCATCACTCTAGCTGGGGTGGGTTTGGGCTTGACGGCTGCCGCCTTTGGTGCCGCCTGGGGAACAGGGATCTACCTTCAAGATCACGTGCTGCCGCAGGTGGAAGCAACCCTCTCGCAAGCGATGCGCCGGCGCGTGGAATTGGGGGAGGTGAGGTTTCTGGCCCCCTGGCAGGTGAGCTTGGGAGAAAGCCGCGTTGAACATCTGGCCAGTATCGGCTCCATCGACCTCAGCCCTGATTTCTGGACTTGGCTGCAGACGGGTCAGTGGGTGCTGAATGTTACCCTAAACCAGCCGCAACTGCTGCTGATGGAAACGCTGGATCGCGGCTGGGCGGATGTGCAGTTTCAACTGCCCGAAGGGGAGGGATCCCTGCCCTTGCATGGGCTGAACATCCGTTTGCGCCAGGGATCCCTGACGGCCATCCCTTTGGTGGGGGAGCGACGCCAGTTTGATCGGCTGCAGGGCCAGGTGCAGGTGTGGCTGCCCCACAATGCCCCGCCAGGAGAGGAGGATCTTTTCGGGGGGCGGGCCAGTTTCCAGGCGACGGCACGGTTGCTCCCTCGGGAGGGGGAGGGGGGGTACCCCCTGCAGCTCAGGGGGGTGGCGGATTTTGCCCAGGCTTCCGGTTCGGTGACGCTTTCTGCGGCTCGTCTGCCTTTGGATCTCTTGCCCAGTGTGGTGCCGGCGGCCCCTTTTGCGGAGGTGCAGGGGGAAACTGGCTTGGATCTCCAGGTGCTCTGGCGGCGGGATCAACCGCTGGAGTTGACGGGGCAGGCCCAGGTTCAACAGGCTCGGCTGGATCTGGAGAGGTTGCCCCATCCTTTTGAAGAGGTGAAGGGCTCCGTTCGCTTTACCTTGCAGGGGTTGGAGCTGGAGGGGGTGAGCGGTCGCTTTGGTCAGCTTTCCTTTGCCGAGCTAAAAGGCCCGGTGGTCTGGGAGCAAGGACAGGGGTTTGGTTTGCAGGCGGAAGTAGCGCCGGCCCGCCTGCAGCAGATCCAAGAGACGTTTGCCTTTGGCCTGCCGGTGGCGGTGGAGGGGGTGGTAGGGGGATCCGTAGCGGTCACTGGAGCCTTGGATCAGCCGCAGATCCGGGGACAGTTGCGGGGGCTTTCGCCGGGGCAGGTGGATCGCCTGCCGGTGTCGGAGTATGCCTTTGGCTTCCGCTTTGCGGATCAAACCTTGGCCTTGGAAGCAATTGACCTCAAGACCGCAGGGGGTCGCATCCAAGGCTCCGGCCAGCTGCAATGGGCTGCCGGCTTGGCAGGCCAGTTCGATCTTCAAGTCAGCGGAGCCGACGTGGAGCAGGTGCTGGCCCTTTACGGCCTCAACCTGCCCCGCCGGGGCGCTCTTCCTTGGGTGGGGCCGGTTTCCGCTCAAGTGCAGGTGGCGCTGACGGGATCCCAACCTCAGGTAGAGGCCACCTGGGAAAGTCTTGGGGGAGAGATTGCCGGAAGAGGGCAGCTGCAGGTTTTGCCGGAGGGTCGGGACTGGGTGGTGCAGGTGCCGCAGGCGGTGCTGGACGTGGGCGGAGGCCGGGTGGCGGTGGCGGGGCGGTGGGCGGGGGGACAGCTCCAGACGCAGTTGGCTCCTCAGGAGGTGCCGCTGGCCTTTTTCAACCCCCAATGGCCGGGATCCCTCTCTGGCGAGCTGACGGCGCAGCTGGACAGGGCGGCGGCAGCAGAAGTGGGCTTCCTGGGGGCGTTGCGGGCGCAAGGGTCGCTGGCTTTGTTGCAGCCTTTGGGAGCGAGGGGACGGCAGTGGGTTGAGGGCATCCGCGGCCAGGTGACTTGGGAGGGATCCGGACTGCATATCCAGGAGGCGGAGGTGTTGGCAGGTGGCACTCGCCTGGCCAGGGTCGAAGGGCAGATCCCCTTGGATCCCCAGACGCTGCAGGTGGGATCCCTGGATCTGAGCTTTACCACCGACGGGATTACGCTGGCAGAAGTACCCGGCCTGCCGCCGCTGGTGAAAGGAGTGCTGCAGGGATCCGGCCAGATCCGCGGACCTCTGGACACCTTGCAGGTGACTGGCAAGGCGCAGTTGCGGGGCTTGCAGGTGGGAGATGTGGCCTTTGAAGACTTGGCCGGGCCCTTTCAGGGGTCTGTTCAGGGGACGGAAGTGGATCTGCGGGGGAAGCGGGATCGACTGGCGCTGCAGTTGGATCCCCAGTTGCAGCCTTTGCAATTTCAAGTCCGGCGAGGGGAGGCGGAGGCAGTAGGTCAACGACAGCAGGAACAGCTCCAGGTGACGGTGAATCGGCTGCCGCTGGCTTTGCTGGGGGGCTTAGCTGCCGGGCCGTGGGCCAGCCTACAGGGGAACCTCGATGGGGAGGTGGCAGTTGACCTGGCGAGTGGTGCTGCCCAAGGACGGGCTGCGGTAGCGGATCTGCAGTGGGGAGGGATGAAAGTGCAGGGCTTCTCGGTGGATTTTGACTACCAGACTGCGGGCGACTCCGGCTCTCCCCGGCTGACCATTGCTCAAGCCCAACTGGATTTGTTCGAGAGCACCTATACGGCTAGGGGCACCTTAGAGCTGCCTGCAACTCTTCTGCAAGCCGGTTTGGATCCCACCTTGGCGGCTCTCGCTCCCCAAATTGACCTAGAGATCAGCACCCATCAAGGTCGGCTAGAAGATATCATCTCCGCCTTCAAGTGGCGGCAGTGGCGCGACCTCACCACCCGGGGTTTCCAATTGCCCCCCTTGGGCCCTGCCTCGGTGTTGGAGACCGATCCGGTTGGTTTGCCCAACCATCCTCTCCTGGAGCAGCTAGAGTACTATGCCCAGATCCTGGCCGCCCACCTGGAGACTCTGGCCAGCCGCATGGATCCGCTGTTCGCGTCAGCGGTGCGGAGCACTTTCCCGCCGCCCACGAGTCTGCGAGGGGAGTTTCAGGGCAGCTTGAGTATTGCCGGCAACCTTGCCCAGCCCCGTGTCAGCTTTCAACTGGAGGGCCGGAATTGGCAAGCCGAGGAGTTTGGCATCGAAAGCCTTACTGCCAGGGGCAGCCTGGCTGGAGATGCAGTGGTGTTGGAGCCGCTGCGGTTGCGCAGTGGCGAACGTCAAGCCCTTTTTGTGGGCAAGCTGGGCCTAGAGGAACAGTCGGGATCCCTGCAAATCCAAGGATTGCCTCTGGCTTTGCTGGACCGCTTCCTGCCAGAGGAGCTGGAGCTGCAGGGGGATCTCAACCTGGACGTGGAGCTGGCCGGCAACCTGCGGGATCCCCATGCCCGCGGATCCCTGACAGTGGTCAACGCCCAGATCAACCAGGTGCCGCTGCGGGAGGTGGGAGGACAATTTGACTACCAGCGGGGGCAGCTGCGCCTGGACGGCGCCCTGCTGGCCAATGGTGACGAACCCATTCGCCTCTTTGGCCTAGTGCCCTACACCCTGCCCTTTGCCGAGGTGCGGGCCGAATCCGACCAGATCGACCTCACCCTGCAAGCCAAGCATGGCGGTCTGCGCCTGATCAACCTCTTCACCGACCAGGTGCGCTGGGAAGGCGGCCAAAGCCAACTGGAGCTGGCCATCCGCGGCACCTTGCGAGAGCCCAGCCTGCAGGGGAACTTGAGCGTCAACTCGGGGATCCTCAAGCTGGCAGCCCTGCCGGAGCCCATTACCGACCTCACAGGCCAGATCGCCTTTAACCTCAATCAGCTGCAAGTCCAGGAGCTGCGGGGACAGTTGGGGGGTGGATCCCTTTTGGCTGAAGGCTTTTTGCCCGTCAACTCTCGCGGTGCCCTGCAGATGGACGAAACCTCGCCACCCTTAACTCTGCAACTCCAAGGGATCCAGCTCAACCTGCCCAGCCTCTACACTGGCCATCTGGACGGCGAGGTGGCTGTCAGAGGGCTGCTTCTGCAACCTTTGCTCGAGGGGCGGCTGGAGGTTTCTCAAGGGATCGTGGATGTCAGCCCCCGCCGGGCAGAACCTGAGGCCGCAACAGCTGCCGCCGGCTCGACTTCGCCGGATCCCTTCTGGCAGCCGCGGCTCAACGGACTGGAGCTGGTCTTGGGGCCAGGGATCCGCGTGCAGCGTCCCAATCTGTTTGAATTCAATGCTGCCGGCACCTTGCGCCTGTTTGGCACTCCCCAGGATCTGCGCCCAGCGGGCACCATTGCCCTAGAGCGAGGCCGCATCAACCTGCCCCTTGCCAACTTTCGCCTGGATCGCTCCCGCTCCAATACCGCCACTTTTGACCTAGACAACCCCTTCGATCCCTTCCTGAACCTGCGCTTGATGACCCAGGCCATCGAGGTCTATCGCTTTCCCCAAGAGCTCTCCCCCTTTGACACCAACCGCAACCTGCCGGGATCCCAGCAGAGCATCGAGATTTTCGCCACGGTCAACGGGCGGGCCAGCCAGCTGGCTGAGGTGGATCCCCGCAACGGGGTTCTGGCCCTTTCCAGCAGCCCCAGCCGCTCCCCCGAAGAGATCGTCGCCCTCCTGGGAGGCACAGCTCTGGCCCGCCTCAACCCCGAAGCGGGAGTGGCCGGCCTGGCCGGAACTGCCTTGCTCAACGATGTGCTGGACACGCTGCGGGACACCCTGGGCCTAGACGAGGTGCGCATTAGCCCCGTCCCCCAGGTCGATACCCGCGCTGCCAACCGCTCCTCGATAGGGCTAGCGCTGGAGGTGGCCCGCGATCTGGGGCCAGCCACTTCCATCTCGGTGCAGCGCAACCTAACGGATCCCTTTCAGCCCACCCGCTACAGCGCCCGCTACCGCCTCAACGAGCAAACCCTCACCCGCGCCAGCATCGACCTCGAGGGCAACAATGTCATTTCCATCGAGTTTGAGACCCGCTTCTAATGGGATCCGCTCCGGAGTTTGGCAGCAGGCTTTGGATGGCCAGGGATCCCTTGAAAAAAGATTTAGTGGAAAAAGCTGCCTTACAGGTAACGGCTAATGTCTTCTCCTCGCTCCGCCAAAAACGACAAGGCCCGGAAGCGCAGCCCTGCCACCTGGTCGTAGAGGGGGTTGAGCTTACACATGGGCGGAATGTGCATCACCTTATGGCCAAACAGCACCACATCTCGCTCAAAGGGGCAGCGGGCCGGGATCCACCGGCAAAGGAAATGGGCCAAGCGTGGATCGCGGATGCTAAAGTTATCCATAGCCGATTGAATGGGACGCAACGGAGCCTGCAACCAGTCGCGCAGGCGACCCGTGGACTTGAAAAGCACAGAAGTCATGGAACCAGGCAGCTCCTGAGGAGCTTTGCGAGCACGTTGCCAAGAAATCGTTGTGGAACCCATAAGCTTTCACCTCAACCTTTGAAGAAGCAGCAGCCTTTGGTCGGTTACGGCGCATGAAATCGTCAATAATCGACAATTCTTATGCTTTGTGTCGAGTTTGTATTGAGGGAAACATCAGCCATCTCTCTTCCCTCTGTTAGTCTGCCTTCTCCAACGGAAAGCTTGCTTCTGTAAACAAGAATCTCTGCTCAATGTTGTAGAGCTACATGTTTTGTCTCCAAAAGTTAACATGTAACGAAAACTACAAAAACTCCTCTGCTCTTGCCTGCTAGCCGATTCACCTTTCACGATCCCTGAGGTTCCTCAGCTTGAACTTTGGGGCCAGATGGGTATCCATCGCCCCTATTTCTAGGATGGAACAAGCCCTTTGGGCGGAGTAGAGGGATCCCCGTAATCACACTTGCCTTGGCAGGGTTGTTTTTCTTTTGATCGAGTTTGGCTTGGGAGCGTCTCGGTTGGGAGTTACGGAGGATAACAGCCAAGGGATGCCGGCTGCTGAGCGTTCTACAATGCCAGGAGAGATTCCCAGCGGGTGCACATCCGGCGGTGGGTTGGGATCCTTGATTTTGTCTCTGGCTTTCTTGAGAGGCTGCCCATGAAATTGGCCTATTGGATGTACGCTGGCCCTGCCCATATCGGCACGCTGCGGGTGGCCAGCTCTTTCAAAAATGTTCACAGCATCATGCACGCCCCCCTTGGGGACGACTACTTCAACGTGATGCGTTCCATGTTGGAGCGAGAGCGGGATTTTACTCCGGTAACCACCAGCGTCGTTGACCGGCAGGTGTTGGCGCGGGGATCCGACGAAAAGGTGATTCGCAACATCGTCCGCAAAGACGGGGAGGAGCACCCGGATTTGATCGTGGTCACCCCCACCTGCACTTCCAGCATTTTGCAGGAAGATCTGCATCACTTTGTCCGGCAGGCCCAGTTGGCCAGTCGCTGCGATGTGGTGCTGGCAGATGTCAACCACTACCGGGTTAACGAATTGCAGGCAGCGGATCGCACCCTGCAGCAGATTGTGGAGTTCTATATCACCAAAGCTCGCAAAAGCGGGGAGTTAGACGGCCTGCCCCAAAAGACGGAGCGGCCTTCCTGTAACATCCTTGGCATTTCCACCCTAGGGTTTCACAATGCCCATGATCTGCGGGAGCTGAAGGTGCTGCTGCGGGATCTGGGGATCCAGCTCAACCTGGTGATCCCGCAAGGGGCCAGTGTCCACGATCTCAAACACCTGGGGCGGGCTTGGTTTAATGTGGTGCCCTACCGGGAGCTGGGGCCGATGACAGCTCGCTATCTGCAGCAGGAATTCGGCATGCCTTACATTGAGATCACCCCGATGGGGGTGGTGGAAACGGCTCGCTTCATCCGCCAGATCCAGCAGATCCTAAACGAGCAAGGGATCCCTGTCGATTATGAAGCCTACATCCAGGAGCAAACGCTGCACATTTCCCAAGCGGCCTGGTTTTCCCGCTCCATCGACTGCCAAAACCTAACCGGCAAAAAAGCGGTGGTCTTCGGGGATTCCACCCACGCGGCGGCCATCACCAAAATCCTGGCCCGCGAGATGGGGATCCACGTGGTGTGGGCGGGCAGCTATTGCACCTACGATGGAGAGTGGTTCCAGGCAGAGGTGGGGGAATATTGCGATCAGGTCTTGATGACAGAGGATCACACCCGCGTGGCGGATGCGATTGCCCAGGCGGAACCTGCTGCGATTTTCGGCACCCAGATGGAGCGGCATGTGGGCAAACGGCTGCGGATCCCTTGTGGGGTCATCTCGGCCCCCATCCACGTGCAGGATTTCCCTATCGGCTACCGGCCCTTTTTGGGCTACGAGGGCGCCAACCAAATTGTGGACTTGATCTACAACTCCTTTACCCTGGGCATGGAAGATCACCTGTTGGAGATCTTCGGTGGCCACGACACCAAGGAGGTGATTCACAAGAGCCTGAGCGCCGATTCCGACCTCATCTGGACGCGGGAAGCCCAGGCGGAGCTGAACAAGGTGCCCGGCTTTGTGCGCGGCAAGGTTAAACGCAACACCGAAAAATTTGCCCGCGAACGAGGCTTGACCGAGATCAGTGTGGAGGTCATGTACGCCGCCAAAGAAGCTTTTGGAGCTTGAAGGGATCCCGTCGGCAGCCTTTATCCTGGGTGCGATCCCTATCTAAGCTGGCGTATGCGTCTCCTGGTTACCGGCGGGGCGGGCTACATCGGCAGCCACACTTGCAAAGCTCTGGCGGCCTCTGGCCATCTCCCCATTGCTTACGACAACTTGGTTTACGGGCACCCCTGGGCAGTTCGCTGGGGGCCGTTGGAGATTGGGGATCTCGCCGACCGCCAGCGGCTTGATCAAGTCATCCAGCACTATCGCCCGGAAGGGGCGATCCACTTTGCCGCCTATGCCTATGTGGGCGAGTCGGTCAAGGATCCCGGCAAATACTACCGCAACAATGTGGCCGGATCCCTGAGTTTGTTGGAGGCCATGCGGGATCACGGGATCCCTTACATAGTGTTCTCCAGCACCTGTGCCACTTATGGGGTGCCAGAGCGGATTCCCATTCCCGAAAGTCATCCGCAACGTCCCATCAACCCCTACGGCCAGAGCAAGCTAATGGTGGAGCAGATCTTGCAAGATTTCCAGGTTGCCCACGGGATCCGATCCATTAGCCTGCGCTACTTCAATGCCGCCGGAGCCGATCCCGATGGTGAAATTGGGGAGGCCCATGACCCGGAAACCCACTTGATCCCCTTGGTGTTGGAGGTCGCCGGCGGCCAACGTCCCCACATCACGGTTTTTGGAGATGACTACGATACCCCCGATGGCACCTGTATCCGCGACTACATTCACGTCACCGACCTGGCTCAAGCCCACGTGTTGGCGGTAGAAGCGCTGGCCTCTGGCCGACCCGTACCAGCAGCCTACAACCTGGGCAATGGCCAAGGCTTTTCCGTCAAAGAGGTCATTGCCACCGCAGCAGCCGTGACCGGAAAGCGGATCCCGGTGCAAATGGGAGCACGTCGACCTGGGGATCCCCCGCGCTTGGTGGGCGATGCCGGTGCCATCTTTCGGGATCTCAACTGGAAACCTCTCTACACCGACTTGGCCGAGATCATTCAAACTGCCTGGCGCTGGCACCAGAAGCGGCCCTATTTCGGCAAATCTAGGCCCCCGTTGAGCTAGGAGCGTCTAACTTGGCGGGCGATAGGATAGGGAGGAACCGCTTGGTTAACCACTGCCCCGCATGGACGATAAGATCACACCCGATACCCTCGCGGTTGTCATGACCACGGTGGGATCCGAAGCCGAGGCCCATCGCTTGGCTCATACCCTGGTGGCCGAACGTTATGTGGCCTGTGCCCAGGTCTTGCCCGGGATCACGTCCTACTATCGCTGGCAGGGATCCCTGCAGGCCGATGCCGAGTTCCTCATCCTGCTCAAATTGCCCGCAACTGCCTATCCCCGCCTGGAACAACGGCTGCGAGAGCTGCACCCCTACGCTGAGCCCGAGATCCTGGCTCTGGCAGCCACTCAAGTGAGCACAACCTATTTGGCTTGGGCCCGAGACCAGGTAGGGTGAGGAATAGCACGAGGTTGGCCATGATCGCCCTCTACCCCGGCAGCTTTGACCCCATTACCCTTGGACATCTCGATGTTATCGAGCGAGCCAGTCGTCTCTTTTCTAAGGTGATTGTCGCCGTCTTGAAAAACCCCAACAAAACCCCTCTGTTCAGCCCAGAGCAGCGGCAAGCCCAGATTAGCCTGTCCACGGCCCATCTCAAAAATGTTGAAGTTGATACGTTTTCAGGTCTGACGGTGGCCTACGCCCGTCAACGGGGGGCAAAGGTGATCGTGCGCGGCTTGCGAGTTTTGTCGGACTTCGATGTGGAGCTGCAAATGGCCCACACCAACAAGCTGCTGGCTCCCGAACTGGAAACCTTGTTCCTTGCCACCGCCAGCGAGCACAGTTTTGTCAGCAGCAGCCTGGTGAAGGAGGTCGCCAAGCTGGGCGGCCCCATCGATCACCTGGTGCCCGCTCCGGTGATTCGAGATTTGCGGGAGCGCTTTCCCCCGGCCTGAGGGCTCAGGGATCCCCTCTCCTTCCCCAATCAGAACTCAAAGGGCTGCATCCCTGCCGTCACCGGATCAAACCCCACCGGGAAGCAGGTGCTGTGATTGTAGAGGGATCCCCTCAAATTGGCCCCTTCCAAGCAGGCTCCCTCAAGGTCGGCATAGCGCAGGTCGGCACAGCGCAGATCAGCCTTCGCCAGATTGCTGCCCCGCAGGTTGGCGTAGCGCAGGTTAGCCCCATGCAAATCGGATCCCTCGAGATTGGCCCCTCGCAGATCGACCCCCCTCAAGAAGGCATACTCCAAGCAGGACTGGGGAAAATGGCGCTCTCCCCGCTGGTAGCGGCTGAGCAACTCTGAGGCCCCTTGTAGAGCACACTGGGCAATGGTTTGAGTCATGGTACTGCTCCCAAATCAGACTGGATGCCTTATTTCTATCCTCATCCCTATCATCGGGTTGGCCGGGTTTTGATCATCCCTGCTTAACAAATAATTTCAGTTTTTGAGTGGATTGTTGCCCCCAAGTTTTTTTGGAAAGATCTATCCTCAGAGATATAGAAGTCTTTCCTAATCGGCAGCTTGTGCGGCAATGTTTCTTAATTCTTTTTGTGAAGAATACTTAACGGCTGGGCTTGATCGCCAACTCCAAGCCCCACCGGGAGCGCAAGCTGACCTGATCTTGCTGGGCTGTATGGATCCCTCAACTTCTCCTTTTTCAGCAGGCTCTCGGCCAGAGGGTGTTTCTCCAGGGCCGGCTGAACCGGGATAATGATCGACTGGCTCACATCCGTCGCTTGTATCGAGTAGGGATTCTCTGCAATCGATGTAGACCCATATCTCTGTTCAGGATGTTCACCTTTCTTTAACTAGAGCTCTATGCCCAAACGTAAGCGAATCGGGATCCTCACCAGCGGCGGCGATTGTGGCGGCCTCAACGCTGTGATTCGAGCAGTGGTGCGGCGGGCCCGCGACTACGATATGGAAGTTTATGGCATCAAAGATGCGACGGCAGGACTGATGGCTCGACCGGTGGAGGCGGAGCTGCTGGATGTGAAGCGGGTTTCCGGCATTTTGCGCTACGGCGGCACCATCTTGGGCACCGTGAACAAAGGCAACCCCTTCGCCTACCCTATGCCCGATGGCAGCTTGGTGGATCGCTCGGCAGAGGTGATCACCGGCTACCACCGGCTTGGGTTGGATGCGCTGATCGGGGTGGGGGGGGATGGCAGCTTGGCCATTCTCCGGCAACTGGCCCTGCAGGGGGATTGGAACTTTGTCGGGATCCCCAAGACCATCGACAACGATGTCGGTGCCACCGAGTATTCGGTGGGGTTCAACACAGCTCTGAGCGTGGCTGTGGAAGCCCTAGATCAGCTCACCTACACGGCCATCAGCCACAGCCGAGTCATGGTCATGGAGGTGATGGGGCGGGATGCTGGCCACATTGCCATCAGCGCTGGCATTGCCGGGGGGGCGCATGTGATTTTGATCCCGGAAATTCCCTACAAGCTGGAGAATGTCTGCAAAAGAATCCGCGACCGCAAAGAGCGAGGCAATAACTTCAGCATTGTGGTGGTGGCAGAGGCGGTTCGCACCGAGTCGGGGGAGCCGGTGACCCACACCAACAGCCTGGGGCAGTCTCTCTACGGCGGCATCGGCCATTACATCGGCAATGAGATCGCCCTGCGCACCGGCATCGAAACCCGGGTTATGGTTTTGGGCCACCTGCAGCGGGGAGGTACGCCCTCTCCTCTGGATCGCCTGCTGGGAGCAGCCTTTGGGGTGGCTGCTGTGGACTTGATCGCCCAAGGCAAATACGACCGCATGGTGGCCTGGCAAAATCGGCGGGTGGTGGATGTGCCCCTGGCAGAGGCCATCTCCCAGTATCGGCGGGTGGAGGTGGACGGGGCTTTGATCGCCACGGCCATTGGGCTGAATACCTACGTGGGCGAGGTGGATCCGCAGCTTTTGCGCAGCATTTCCCCCTGATCTTCCGGCAAAAACGACACGTGGGCAGAGACAATCTTCCAGCCGATATCGGGGAACCTGTACCACATCTGGCTTTGGCGGCCCAAGCGAGGGATCCCGTTCACCGGACGGCGAAACTCTAAGGTGACCGAGCCGCAATCCGCCCCAAAGGTGACTACCTGCAAACGCAGCATCTCGCGGGCCAAATTCGTGGGAGGACGCCGTTGGCGAAAAGCCTTGATCTCGTCTCCCCCGTAGAGATTTTCCCCCACACCAAAGCGCACCACCTGGGGGCCATCCCAAAACAGGCGGTTCAGGGTGGGCACATCATTGCTCGTCAGGGCAGCTTCGTACTGATGGTAGAGTTCGGTTAGCTCTGCCACCACCTCGGGGCGATTGACCAGAGTCATGGGCCAGGCTCTTGTGCAGTCGAAATGGGCCTTGCCATCTTATCGGCTCAAGGAGCAGCAGGAGGTTCTAAAAGAACAGCGGGATCCCCCACCTTGCTCTGTCAGACAGCAGACAGCGGCAAGACATCTCCGGGTAGTCGGATCCAAGTCTAGGGGCTGAGAACGGCTTGCAAAGACCGCACATCGCAGTAGTACACCTGATGGCGGTGGGCATACCCCTTCAGCTCCACAGCCTGATGGGAGAAGCAGGCGGCTGCCTGCCCCAGCTGTTTGGCCAAGCAGGTATAGGTGTCCTGGCTGATCGCCAGGTCGGCGTTGAGGGTGCGGGTAGCGCTCTCGATGCGAAAGGCCAAATTCACCGTATCTCCCAGAGCCGTATATTCTTGGCGGGTGTTGTTGCCCACCTGGCGCACGATTGCCGAGCCTGTGTTGACCCCTGCCCCCAGACGAATGGGAGAAGGCAGCGGAAACTCACCGTTCAGTTGCTCGGTCATTTGAAACAGCTTCGCTATGGCCTGCAAAACCGACTTCACATCGAGGTGAATTCCCGGCACTTCCGTGCCCAGAGAAGCAGTGTTGGCTTGGGGCACATGGAACCAAACGGCCATAATCGCATCGCCAATGTATTTATCGACAGTGCCCCCGTACTGCTGAATGATATCCCCACCCCGCCGGAACCAATCGCCCATCACCTGGGAAAGCAGGCGCTCGTCCAGTTGTTGAGTCAGTTGTCCGTAACCTCGCACATCCACCACCGCCACCGAGATCAGCCAGCGGGTTTGTAAAACCAGGGTGTCCGAAGGTTTGGCCGCAGGGCTGGGTTCCGAGCTGGCCAGGGATCCGCTGTGGAACTCCAGCTGGGATTGTCCAAGGGTGAGGTGATCCCCATCCTGCAGCAGGGTGGGAATGCTGACGCGGCGATTGTTGACAAACGAGCCGTTGCGGCTGCCCAGATCGATGAGATAGATGCTGTTGTTGTCGAGGTATTGCAGCAGGGCATGTTGGCGGGAAACGCTGGGATCGCTCAAGACGATGGCGTTGTCCTCATCACGGCCTAGGGTCCAAGCGGTCGCTCCCGAGAGAATGTGTTTCCTCTGGCTGCCATCCGGCTCTTTTAAGACTACATAGGGTGCGGCAGTGGCGGCAGATTCGCTCGTGACGCTCATGATGAGATGAATTCTAGACGCGACCACACTTTAATACGATACCCCGCTTGCCTTCGGTTGATGGGGGGTATCCGGGCTCGATTTCTGAGCCGCCTCTGCTGGGAGATGGAGGTCTGAGGATGGGCTTGGCGGGGGGCCGACCCGACCGATATCATTTTGTGTAGATACGTTAAGGCGTATGCTGGATCCCTCCCATCCCATTCCCGCTGAGCAACAGCCGCTCCGGCAATATGCAGAGCTGAGGGAAGCCTTTCCTTTTTCCTGGCCTGCTTTGGGGTGGATCCCTTACTTAAAACGAATCTTTGGGGTTTGGGGAGCTGTTGTGCTGGCGGTTTCCCCGCTGGTTTGGAGCAGCTTTGCCGGAGATTGGGGCCACTTTGTCTCTGGGTCGGTGCTGGGGGCCAATGTCTTGCTCGGCCTGGTGTTGCTCCATCTCTACTTGGGATGGGCTTATGTGCGGCGGCGCTTGGTACAAGCCCAGATTCCCTATGAAGAAAGTGGCTGGTACGATGGGGCGATGTATGCCAAGTCAGAAGAGGAGCTGGCTCAGCATCGGCTGATTGTCAGGTATCAGATTGATCCTGTGTTGCAGCGCCTGCGACGGAGCTTGTGGGGCGTAGTGGGCTTGAGTGGGTTGGTGGCCCTGCTGTGGCCTCTGGGGTAGGCAGTTGGTTGGCTGTTTTTAGGATCCCGGACAGTGCACATCACTTCTGATCTGGCTCAAACCTTGCGACCCACCGCTGTGGCCATCGGGAACTTCGATGGCTTGCATCTGGGCCATCAGAAGGTGCTGCAGCCGATTCGAGATTCTCTTCAGGGGGTACGTACTGTCCTCACCTTTCATCCCCATCCCCAGGAAGTCTTGACGAGGCGGCCTCAGCTGTTGCTCACTCCCCCTGCCGAAAAGCTGGATCTGTTGGCGCAAATGGGCTTTGAGCAGGTGGTACTGCTCCCCTTCACCCCTGCATTTGCCTGCCAGCCCCCCCAAGAGTTCATCCGAACGGTACTTGAACAGGGCCTGCGCGTTCGCCATCTCAGCGTCGGTTGGGATTTTTGCTTTGGTCACCGTCGCTCCGGCAACGCCCAAACGCTCCAGGCTTGGGGATCCGAGCGCTGCATTCCGGTGGAGGTGATCCCGGAGGCGAAACTGAACGGGGAACGGGTGAGCAGCTCTCGCATTCGAGCTGCCTTGGCGACTGGGGAGGTGTCCACCGCCGAAGCGCTCTTGGGTCGTCCTTACCGGCTAACGGGAGAAGTGGTGCAAGGGGATCAGCGGGGCCGACAACTGGGCTTTCCCACCGCCAACCTCCGCTTGCCTCCGGAGAAGTTTTTGCCCCGCGATGGGGTGTACAGCGTTTGGGTGGATGTGCCTGCTGCTGCGGCAGCTCTACCTGGGGTGATGAACATTGGCCATCGGCCCACGTTTGCCGGTTTACAGCACACCGTCGAGGTGCATCTATTGGATTGGACAGGAGATCTCTACGGGCAAGAGGTGCGGGTGGCGCTACGGGGCTTTATCCGCCCAGAGCGGAGATTTCCCACGGTGGCAGATTTGATTCAGCAAATTCAGCAAGATTGCCAAACAGCCCGCCAGCAATTGGGTTTGGCTGAGCAAGTGGGTATGGTGTAGGGGGATCTATGCCGAAGAGAGCTCGCAAGCGCCAAGGCTCACCCAGGCGCTGGTGCCATCTCGCCAGTATTCTTTTTTCCAGATGGGGGCGTTGTGCTTGAGGGTGTCGATGGCAAATTGGCAGGCAGCAAACCCTTCGGCCCGATGAGGGGTGCCCACCGCCACCAAGACGCTGATCTCGCCAATGCGCAGCTTGCCGATGCGGTGGTGGATGACCACACTGTTGGCATCTGGCCAGCGCTGCTGAATTTGTCGGGCAATATCGGCGAAGACCTTCAGAGCCATGGGCTCGTAGGCTTGGTATTCCAGGTAATCGACAGGGCGGCCATTGGTGTTGTCTCGAACAGTGCCGCTCATCACCACCACAGCTCCATTGCCCGGATGGGAGGCCTCTTGGTGGACACGGTCGATGAACAGGGGAGCCAGGGTGATCTGGAAGGAAGTCTTCAGGACGGTCAGGAGCATGACTCTAGTCAATAATAAGCTCAACTATACTGAAAATAATGTATAATATGTTCAGTACGGATTACTAC
>NZ_JANSIA010000055.1:0-19276 GCF_047461835.1 Synechococcus sp. R60.1
GGTAGTAATCCGTACTGAACATATTATACATTATTTTCAGTATAGTTGAGCTTATTATTGACTAGAGTCATGCTCCTTCACAATGGCCCTTCTCAGAGAGGGGGTGCCTCAATACTCGCTTAGAAGAGCTTCCACAAACTCGTAGCTGGAAAAAGGCCGCAGATCTTCTAGCCCCTCGCCGGCGCCGATAAAGCGGATGGGTAGGTTCATCTGCTGCGTAATGGCCAGGGCAATCCCCCCCTTGGCGGTGCTATCCAGCTTAGTCAGGATCACACCGCTCAACTTGGCAGCCTCGGCAAACACCTCGGCTTGGCGCAACCCGTTTTGCCCTTGGGTGGCATCCAGCACCAGAAGGCTTTCTACTTTGGCTTCGGGAGCTTTTTTGTCAACGATGCGGCGGATCTTGGCTAGCTCGTCCATCAGGTTTTTCTTGTTTTGCAGACGGCCTGCCGTGTCCACCAACAGCAACTCGGTGCCCCTGGCCTTGGCGGCTGTGATGGCGTCAAAAACCACCGCTGCCGGATCGGCATTGGGAGAGGGATTGGCGATTACCTCTACCCCTGCTCGCTCTGCCCAAACCTTGAGCTGCTCCACAGCAGCAGCCCGGAAAGTATCAGCAGCAGCAATCAGACAGCGGTACCCAGACTTGCGGGCGACATGGGCAATTTTGCCAATGGTGGTGGTTTTGCCCGCCCCATTCACCCCGACAATCAGCCAAATGTTGAGCGTGTCCCGTTGTGGGGCAAAGGTGGGATTCCCCACCGTCAACATCTGCCGCATCTGCTGCTTGAGGTATTTGACGGCCTCCTCTGGGGGCACCACCTCCTCTCGCATGCGCTTTTGTAGGGCTTGGATGATCTGCTCGGTGGCGTCGATCCCCACATCGGCCTGCAGCAACAGGGCCTCAATTTCTTCCACAGCCTTCTGATCCAGAGGGCCGCGGCCTACCAGCGCTTTCAACTGGTTGATCAGGTTAAGGCGGGTTTTGCCCAAGCCTCGCCGCAGCTTTTGCAGCCAGGAGATTTCCTCAACGGAAATCTCTTCCGGTTTGCGCCCTTGAGCCGCCAGGATCTCGGCTGACCAGCGGAAGCCCTCATCGAAGACCAGCTCTTCCGGCCCCGTCTCTGGAGAGGGAGCAACGGCTGGAGTCACCGGCTCGGGTTTGGGCTCATCCACGGCGCTGGCTTGCAGGGCTTGGAGACGCTCAGCAGCACGGGGAGCCAGATCGAAAAACGAGGGAGCTGCCGCCGGCTGCACAGGGGGCGATTCTGGAGATGCTGGTTCTTGTGTTGGAGTGGAGGACTGGACGGGTTCACGGGGTTCTGCTTGGGCAAGTGGGCCGGAGTCCTCAGTCGAGGCCGGTGGCTGCAGCTGGACGGATTCTGCTCGCGCAGGCGGGGCGGACTCCTCGGTTGCCGGTGGGGCTTGGGCAGCAGCACGGGCCTTCAGGTTGGCATAGGCGGCTTTGGCAAAAGCCAAATAGTCTTCAGGGGAGATCTCCGCCGGTTCTGTGGCTGGCGCGGGGGCTGGTGGCGAAGACTCCGCTTCACCAGAAGAGTCGGTAGAGTCGGTATAGCGGCGGCGAAACCAATCGAAGGCCATAATCCCATCTCCAGCCTGGCTGATCTTTATCCAGTTTGACAGAGCAGCTCTCCTGCTAGAGCGCAGCCCTGGGGAGCTCATCCCTGCTCAATGGGGATCCCCGTTAGCGGGACGAGGTCCTTTCCAACCCTTCCACCCGCACAAACCCAATCACCTGCAACTGGTCAGGCTCTATCTCTAGGCTGAGCACCCGCATCAGGATCCCAATCTCTTCCAGCTCTTGCAGGTCAAGCACCTCATTGAGCCCGCCCAAAAACGCTGCTGAGATCTCATCGGGAACCCGCACAGAACCGATCACAAACTCCGGATTCTCCAGCTTTAGGCTGCGCCCTTCTTCCACGCGGATCCCGGTGTTAAACACCACCTCCACCGCTCGCGTTAGCGGGACGGAGTCCTTTTGCTCAGTACCGCCGTCTTTCTCCACCAAGAGGGCAGAGAGCTGAATGCGGCTGGGATCCGAAAACTCGACTCGAGGCTGACGCAGATCAAAACGGCGAGCTTCCCTTCCAGCTCCCCCAAAGGGCAGATCGGCGCGGATATCCTGAAACTGGCGGAGCACCTCTGGCTTGTTGAGGGCAGCATTCAAGTCCTCTTCTCGCACCACCACCCGTACCGCCGCTTGCAGAGGTCGCGCCAGGCGCAAGGGAGCCCCCTGGAAAAAAGAGGGGTCAATTGCCACCGGATCAGTTTCCAGCTCCAGAAGCTCGATGCGGGGAAAGGGCGCTCGATAGAGCCCGCGACCGGCAATCAGCAGGCGATCCGCTTGGCCATTCAGCAGTCGGTAATTGGGCTGGCTTTGAATACGCACCTCCAAAACCTCTGCCCGATCCAACTGATCCAGCAAAAGCTGCCGCGCCGTCTGATCCGCCAGATAGCCCGCTCCTCCTCCCAAGCTCGCCAACAGCCCCAAGAGAACCGCCAGGATCTCCATGCTCACTGCCCTGCTGTGCCCTAACCTAGGTTAGCAAGGGGATCCCTGGCCCACCTTGGGGATCCGGGCTAGCGCATCACCTTGAGGGGGCTGGCCTCAATGGGGCGATTGCCCATAAAGGTTTTGGCAATTTTCAGGCCATCAGCCATTATCGGGCGATTGAGCGCGGGGTCATGGATGAATTTGGCGCCAGAGGCAACCGTTGGGCGTCCCTCCCCCCAAGTGTCCACGACTTTGAGAGTTGCAGCAGCAACTGGACGTCCGTCGGCATAGTAATCCACCACTTTCAGGGTTGAAGCCCCAACCGGACGGTGGTCAATCTCAATTTCGCTGAACTTGACAGGGCTGGGAAACACGGGCGGGCCGGATTTCTCCCCCAGCAGTACCGGCATCTGAGCAGCCCCGGAGGCTCCATCAGCAGGCAGGGGAGCCAGGTTTAGAGCGTTACCCGTTTGCGTTAGCGGGAGGGCGTCCTTTCCCATAGAAGAAGCCTCTTGCTCTGGAAGCGTGCCGGAATGACCATTTGGAACGGCCATAAGAAACTCCTGAGTTGGTAGAGATAATGAACAAAACAGGACGGGAAAGGGCAGGAAGCTAGATCCCAGTGGAGCGCTGCAGAAGAGGGATACCCTTGGCAAGGCTAAAGGTTGGCCTCCCCAGGTTCAAATGAGTGAGACTGAATCTCGAATCTAAAGATATTCTAAACCAAAGTTTGGCATGGGATCCGCCGGCTGTGACCCAACGGTTCCTGAGACGATGCCGGCCAGTCGCGTTAGCGTTGCACAGCTATGACGTCCTCTTCGCTTCAGCCACTCCCTGGCAAAATCCAAAGCGGACGGTACACTAGTGAGTTAGCAAAGTCTATGGCAGGGATCCCCTATTCCTATTGGCGCTGGGCAAGGTGGCCGGCACCGGCTCTGTGGGCGTTGCTGCTTTGGTTTGCTCCTGCAGCTCGAGCTTCTACCCTGGACGCGCCCCCATTTGACCTGAATGTTGTCCGCTCCCGTTCTCTGCCGTGGAGACATCCTCTTCTTGTTCCCGAGCAGAAGGATCCCATCCCATCCGCTCGTGTTGGCGAGACGGAGTCCTGGGCTGAAGTCGAGGTGACAGAGCCTCCTTTCCTAGAGTTCACCCTTGAAGAAAGCAACGCAGCTGTTGCCCTATTTGGATGCGATTGCCCGGCCCACCTCAACCAGTTGCGGAGACTACGCGGTCTGCCTTTGCTGTGAAGCACAGCTCCACCAGTAACTGTCCCTGACAAAGAAACACAGGGAGCCATCCAGCCGGCCTTGGGCAGAAGGGATCCCCCTGGGCCGGGTTAGGGCAAGGCAGGGATTACCGGCAGGATCTCAATCTCGGTGCGTTGGGTTTGTTCGGGGGATCCGGAGGGCCAAATGGAGCCGCCGGAGCCGTGGAGTGGAACGGTCTGACCGGCTGGGCTGACCATGCCGTGCTGAATGATGAGCTGGTTGAGGCGGGCAATGCGCTCCGAGACGGGGGGATGGGTGCGCAGGAACTCTGGCACAGATCCGCGGGATTGCAACTTGGCCAAAAATTGCGGCATGCCCTGCGGGTCAAACCCGGCGCGATAGGCTGCCCCCAGACCTTTTTCATCGGCGATAAACTCGTTTTCACGGCTCTGCGGGCGCCGTACTCCCAATTCCAGGGCCAGAGCGGCCAGGGTACTGTCGTTGAGCCCCAACAATTGAGCCCCAAACTGGGCAGTGGCAGCCTGCTGCAGTTGTTGCAGGCCGTGGCGTTCGCCGATGTGGGCCACCTCGTGGGCCAGCACGGCGGCAATCTGGTCGTCGTTGTCGGCGGCTGCGAGGGCACCGGTGGTGATATAGACAAAGCCTCCCAGTGTGGCAAAGGCGTTGATGTCGGGATCTGCCACCACTTGAAAGGTGTAGGGCAGATGGGGCCGTTCGCTGTGGGCGGCCACCCGTTGGCCAATGCGGTTCACCCGCTCGACCCAGTAGGGATCCGAACTGAGGCGAAGTTGTCCCCGCGCTTTCAGCTAGAAATCGCAGGAGCCCCGCACTGTACCCGTAGGTTCAGTGTTGGGAGGAATGCGCTTTGATGAAGTATAATGGACCTTAATGGTGCAAGCGTAATTGCGCTTTTTGGGGCTGCTGTAAACCAGCCTAGAGGTCCGTGGTTGGCTTGCCAACTGCAGGGCTACTGAAAGCCCGCCCTGTACCGCTTAGCGGTCAGAGTCGGGTAGTTTACTTGTCGATCGATCTGGCGGCCTAAGCTCACCTCTTGGGCATCGTTCAACTGGCTCACCTGCAGCCACTGAAGGCCATGAATCAGCAAACGGCCCAGATCTTGGGCATGGGCAGGGGATCCCATCCCAGACGCCGCAAGAATGCTGAGTAGGGCAATGGCGACCGGTCTCACCGCGCGAGAACTCCACCCCTTGGAGAGGAGAGGATCCTGTCCTGCTGGCGCGAGCAGCCTGAGGGTGTGGCGAGGTTTCAACATCAGGAATTGGCTCCATCAAGTACCCTCAAGTTAGCGATCCCGAAGCAAGATTGTCCTGCCACCCAAGCGAAACCGCTTTGCTATCAAGGGCAACCGCCGAGAGAGTTTCCCCTGGCTTGGGGGAATGGAATAGGATAGGGCTCTATATTCAGGCAGACGTTTAAGGGCGGTCATGACGGGATCCCCTACATGGAACCCTGAAATCTCCCCATCTCCAGACTCCTGGGCCACGGGCAGCGTTTACTTTCGGTCGGATGCACAAGGGATTCATCTGCACTTGCCCAGCACCTTACCTTGGGAAGAGCTTTGGGAAAACCTGGTTTGGCAGTTGCGCAGCCGCAAACCCTACTGGGCCGGGGTCGCTCCCCTCACCCTCTGGAGCCAGCAGCGAGAGCTGGACATGCCCACCCTACAACTTCTTGCTGCCCTATTGTCTCAGCATGGACTGCAACTGTGGCGCGTTCAAACTCGATCCCGCTCGACAGCGATTGCAGCAGCGACGTTGGGGTATTCTGTGGAGCAATCTTCCCTTTTGGAGGCAGTTCCCCCTGCTCCCCCAGACACCACACCTCTGTACCTACGTTCGACAGTGCGCTCTGGCATGTCCGTGCGTCACAGAGGATCCGTATTCCTGTTGGGGGATCTCAACCCCGGCGGCGAGATCATTGCTGGAGGAGATATTTGGGTTTGGGGACGCTTGCGGGGCCTGGTTCACGCGGGGGCCGACGGCGACAAGGGAGCTGTAATTTTGGCTTTGCAGTTGGAGCCCACTCAGTTGCGCATTGCCGATCAAGTGGCCCGTCCGCCAGAAGGTGGATCCCTGCCCAACACCCCTGAAGTGGTTTACCTGCAGGAGGATGTCATCTGCGTCGCCAGCCTTCAGGATTTTCTGCGGAGAGGAGTATGAGCCGAGTCATTGTCATAACCTCTGGTAAAGGTGGAGTCGGCAAAACCACCGTGACGGCCAACCTGGGCACTGCCTTGGCGCGCTTGGGTCGCTCGGTGGTGGTGGTGGATGCAGACTTTGGCCTGCGCAACCTGGATTTGCTGCTGGGGCTGGAGAATCGGGTGGTGTACACAGCCCTAGAGGTGATCGCCGGGGAATGTCGCCTCGAGCAAGCTTTGGTGAAAGACAAGCGCACCCCCAATCTCTCGCTGTTGCCGGCAGCCCAAACCCGCAACAAAACGTCGGTGCATCCGGATCAGATGCGCCAGTTAATCGAGAAGCTGGCCAGCAGCCATGACTATGTGCTGATCGATTGTCCTGCTGGGATCGAGCAGGGGTTTCGCAATGCCATCGCCGGAGCCAACGAGGCCATCATCATCACCACCCCAGAAGTGGCAGCGGTGCGGGATGCAGATCGCGTGGTGGGCCTGCTGGAAGCCGCCCAGATTTCATCGACTCAGCTCATTGTCAACCGCCTGCGCCCGGACATGGTGGCAGCCGGCCAGATGATGTCGGTGGAAGATGTGGTGGAGGTGCTGGCCATCCCCTTGGTGGGTATCATTCCAGAAGACCGCGAGGTGATCGTCTCCACCAACAAAGGGGAGCCCCTGGTTCTCTCCGCCAATCCAACTCTGGCTGCTCAGGCCATCCAGCGCATTGCCCGACGGCTGGAAGGGGAAACAGTGGACTTCCCCAAGATGGCCAGTTTGGGCGAGTCCTTTTGGGAGCGGGCCAAACGGTTTTTAAACCAAAAGGTGCTCTGACGACTGTTCCATCTCTAACTCATCCAGGTTGCAATGGCAATTTTGACCTGTTTACAACTGAGTAACAAAGCCAACAAAACCTATGCTCCTCGATTTTTTGGATCAGCTTTTTTCTCGGCACTCCGGCAACAGCCGCCAGCAAGCCAAGCAACGGTTGAAGCTGATCTTGGCCCATGACCGCGCTGACCTCACCCCGGCGGCGCTGGAATCAATGCGCCTGGAGATTTTGGGGGTGGTGTCCCGCTATGTGGAGCTGGATTCAGAAGGGATGCAGTTTCACTTGGCCACGGAAGGGGGAACGACTGCTCTTATTGCCAATCTGCCTATCCGTCGCGTTAAGCCCTTAGAGACCGGTCTCAGCCGCTCAGAAGGCGAGAAAGCCTAGAAGGGGAGATTTCTGGCAGCATGTTAATTGGCCTTCATTCCAACAGGGCTCCCAATGCCAGAGTGGTCGTCAAGCTCGCTCTGTGATAGGTTGAGGTAAGTCGTGTGTACTGTAGAAAGAGTGGAGCTGGGTGTAGCTTTTGCAACTTTATGGAGCCAGCGCACAGAGGTTAACTAAATGTTAACTCTGCATGTTCGAGCTCATGAACTGCTGACGTGATGGGCAGAGCCACCTTGACGATTGGAGACTTTCCAGCAGTCTGTATTGGCGTTAGCGTTGCGGAGTAATAACGACGTTAACGATGGAAACAATGAGAGGGTTGGCGTTCAGTAGCTGGAAAGGTAAGGGCTCCGTCCCGCTATTGCGTTCGGTTAAGCCTCAATATGCAAGATTCATTTGAGCTGACGATCCTGTTTACGCTAGCCCTGGTGGCTGGGATCGCTGCTCAGGTGCTGGCCAATTTTGTCAAAGTGCCCAGCATTGTATTCCTGCTGCTGTTTGGCCTGTTGCTGGGGCCAGATGGTTTGGGCTGGGTTCATCCCCAAGTCATGGGATCCGGGCTGGAAGCGCTGGTGTCGTTGGCGGTGGCTCTGATCTTGTTTGAGGGGGGACTGAACCTGCGGCTGCAACGTCTCAATCAGGTATCCGATAGCCTGCGCAATTTGGTTTTGTTGGGATCCCTGCTGACCTTGGTGGGGGGAGCGGCAGCAGCTCACTATCTGGGGGAGTTTCCCTGGCGGCTGGCTTTTTTGTTTGGATCCCTGGTGGTGGTGACGGGGCCGACGGTGATCAACCCTATCCTGAAGCGGGTACGAGTCGATTCGGCAGTCAGCACCCTCCTGGAAGGAGAAGGGGTGCTCATCGATCCCATCGGGGCCATTCTGGCAGTGGTGGTGCTGCAGGTGGTGCTCTCCGGCCATCCCAGTTTTCTCATGGCCCTGGAACAGTTGTCCAGCCGTCTGGCCATCGGGTCGGCGGTGGGAGCGCTGGGGGGCTGGCTGATGGGATCCTTCCTGCTTTGGTCGCGGCAGTTTTTAACCGAGGAGCTGCGCAACTCGGTGGTGCTGGCGGGGGCCCTGGGGGTGTTTGCCTTGGCCCAGTCGCTGCGATCGGAGGCGGGGCTGATGGCGGTGGTGATGGCGGGCCTGGTGGTGCGGCAGAAGGCGGCCATTGCCGAGCGGGGTGTGCGGCAGTTTCACGGCCAGTTGGTGGTGTTGGCCATCTCTGTGATCTTTATCCTGCTGACTGCCACGCTCTCCCTCAAGGCGGTGTTTGCCCTGGGCTGGGGATCCCTGGCCACAGTGCTGTGCTTGATGCTGGTCATCCGCCCCTTGAGCGTGTGGCTGTGTACCTGGCGCAGCGACCTGAATTGGCGGCAGAAGCTGTTTGTGGCTTGGCTGGCTCCTCGGGGCATTGTGGCGGCTTCGGTGGCCTCCTTGTTTGCCATTCTGCTGACAGAACGGGGCATTACTGGGGGGGATGCCCTCAAGGCGCTGGTGTTTTTGACCATCTCGGTGACGGTGACGGTACAGGGGCTGACCGCGGCTTGGGTGGCCCGTTGGCTGGGTCTGGATCAGGGCAGTTCCACCATAATCATCGGCGATCATCCCCTCACCAACCAATTGGCCCAGTTGATGCGCTCGCTCAACCAGACGGTCGAGGTGATCCCGTTGGTTTCTGGGTCTTCCAAAAATGGGCACGGCAGCTACAAAGCTCCCCACCCAACAGACGGTAAGGACTCCATCCCGCCATCCCGTAAGTCCTCCACATCCCTGTCAGGAACGCCGAAGCGTCGTCCAGCAGATGGCTTGCCCCCACAACTTCATTCCTCTGACGGCAACGGCACCCACAAGTCTGCCCCAAGCCAGGAAGTCGGCAAGCCAGAAGCCATCCCCGGATCCCTGCAGGAAGCTGTACTGAACGAGTCTGCTTTGTTGAAGGCCGATATCGACCATGCGGAAACTCTGTTGATCCTGACTCTGGATCCGCAGGTAAACTGGGCCATTGCCGAGTTGATGGTGAAACTCTCGGTTTCGGCCACCATCTGGACGGTGTTGCTGCCGGATATGCCCATCTCAGAAGGGATCCGCACCTTGCAGCCTTCCTTCCCCCAACTGCAGCGCTGGGCCGGCTATCTGGAGGCCAACCGGGCTGAGCTGCGCTCGATCACCCTACCCACGTTGGCAGACCTGGGCCTGCCTCTCCCTTTATCGCTACGTGACGCTTCTGCGAATGCGGCCTCAACCCTGCCGGAGGCAGTGCGGAGCAATAGAGCTGATGTCTTGACGGCTCAAGAGTCGTTCCCGACAGCGGTGCGGAGCGCTTTTTCAGCACCAGCGCTGCCCAATCCCTTCCTGGCCCAGATGGGACTGGAGGATCCCACCCTTGAACGGCTGCGGGATCAGTTTGCCTATCGAATCAAAGCCGATCTATGCCTGCCCTTGTTGTTGGTGCGCCCGCAGCGGCTGAGGAGCGGCTCATCTCGACCGGGTCGGCTCTTCTACCTGCCTGAGCCAGACATTTGGCGACGCGGGGATCGCATCTACTACCTGGAGCGCGTTTCCAGCCCTGTGGATGCTGGTGTTCTCTCCGCCAAAGAGTCTGATTCCCAAGAATGGGATCCGTCGGCAGCCGTTCGCGTTCGCGACAGCGGTGCGGAGCACAACAGTGGGATAGAGTCTTTGTTGCCGCCCCAGTATGTTGAGGGCGTCAAGCTCCACTTTGATCTCTAGCCAGCCAGCGGCCACTGGGGATGAGGGAACACCCCTGCACCTGCTCAGGCTGACCCAGATAAACCCAAGCAAAGGTGCCGCTATCCAGTTGCACCCACTGCCGTTCGTACACCCGCGGGTGGTCTTCCAGCTCGTCCAATCGGGGCAATAGACTCAAGGGGATGCGGTAGCACTCGCCGTAGAGCCGGTTTCGGCCACGAACTGCCATCGGGTAGGGGCCGAGACTGTAAAGATCAATGTGGTTGAGGCTGTCTGTCCCCAAAAATTCTGCCCCCTGCAGCAAGCTGTGGTATTGGCCGCCCCGCAGCAGGGATCCGTAGACAAAAACCACTGTGGTCGGTTGCATAGCGTTGCGGAGTAATACAGCTGCTTCACAGTGCCTTGAAAATTAGGGAGATTGCGTCCATTTTTGGCCAATGCGCGGCTCCGACCCGGCCAGTAGGCGCTCGATGTTGCGCCGATGAGCACCGATCACATACACCCCGCCCGCCAACGCAAACAACAAATAGGGCAAAGGTTGAGCTGTTGCCCACATCACCACCGGGGCCGCCACTGCCGCCAGCAGGGAGCTGAAGGAAACGATGCGGGTGAGGGCGAGCCCCAGCAGCCAGACGCCGAAAGTTGTCAGGGCTACCGGCCAAGCCATGGCCAACAAGATCCCCAGGCTGGTGGCCACCGATTTGCCCCCCCTGAAGCCCAGCCAGCAGGAACGGCTATGGCCGATCACTGCGAACAATGCCGCCAAAACCACCCACCACGCGGATCCCAAGGCCGATCCCAGAGCCACTGCTGCTGCCCCCTTGGCAGCATCCACCAGCAACACCAGCAGGGCGGGCCCCTTGCCCAACGTCCGCAACACATTGGTCGCTCCGGTAGAGCCGGATCCATGTTGGCGAATATCGATCCCCCCCCACCAACGGCCTACCCAGTAGCCGGTTGGAATGGATCCCAGGAGATAGCCCCCCAGCGCAGCGAGAAGAGCGGTAAGGAATGCAGGCATGGCAGGATCTTGAGCGCTCCTCCCTCACTTTGCCACAGGGTCTGGGCTGCAACTGGGATCTTGCCCCGTCCGGGAGCTTTTGGCTGCTCGCGGCCTCGTCTGCAACACCGTTACGTTCGCGACAGCGGTGCGGAGCACTTTCCCCCTGCCGTGGGCCCCGAAGAGGCGGGACAGAGTTCTCTCCACCCAATATCGAGAGTCGCTAAATATCGAGAGCCGCCAGATCCAAATGGGCACTGTGGGCCTCAATAAACTCCCGTCGGGGACCAACAGCATCTCCCATCAAGATGGTGAAAATGCGATCCGCCTCCACCGCATCTTCGATGGTGATTTGTTTGAGGGTGCGCGTTGCCGGGTTCATGGTGGTCTCCCAAAGTTGTTCGGGCATCATTTCCCCCAGACCCTTGAACCGTTGGATGGTGTACTTGGTGTTGGCAGGCAGCCCCCGCAGGATCTGGTCTTTCTCGGCGTCGCTGTAGCAGTAGCGAACATTGTTGCGGCCCCACTCGATTTTGTAGAGCGGCGGACAGGCGATATAGACATAGCCCTGTTCCAGAAGCGCCTTTTGATAGCGGTAGAAAAAGGTCAGCAACAGGGTGCGAATGTGGCTACCGTCCACATCGGCATCGGTCATGAGGATGATGCGGTGGTAGCGCAGTTGGCTGGGATCAAATTCATCGCCTTTAACTCCCAAACCCAGCGCTGTGATCATCGCCTGAATTTCGGCGTTTTTGTAGATCTTGGCGGGATCCGCCTTTTCAATGTTGAGGATCTTGCCGCGCAAGGGCAACACCGCCTGAAACTGCCGATCCCGACCCTGTTTGGCGCTGCCGCCTGCAGAGTCGCCTTCCACCAAATACACCTCAGACTCCGCCGGGTCGCGGCAACTGCAATCGGCCAACTTCCCCGGCAGCGTGGAAGATTCCAGGGCAGATTTGCGCCGCACCAATTCTCTGGCCCGCCGGGCTGCCTCGGCAGCATTGAAGGACTGGATGGCCTTATCGACGATCCCCCTGGCCACGTTGGGGTTGAATTCCAAGTACTCCGTGAGCGCCTCGGAGACGAGGGTTTGCACAATGCCCCGCACCTCGGTGTTGCCCAACTTGGTTTTGGTTTGCCCCTCAAACTCGGGGTTGGGCACCTTGACCGAGACGATGGCCGTCAACCCCTCGCGCACATTTTCTCCGGCCAGGTTGCTGTCGGAGTCTTTCAGCTTGTTGAGCTTGCGGGCTTGACTGTTGATGGTGAGGGTAAGAGAGGTTTTCAAGCCCTCCAGGTGGGTACCCCCTTCGTTGGTGCGGATGTTGTTGGCAAAGCCGATCAAATTGTCGGTGTACACATCCGAGCACCACTGCAGCGCCACTTCCACCTCCACACCATCCCGCTCCCCTTGGATGTAGATGATGTCGGAGTGGATGGGCGTTTTTTCGTGGTTGATAAAGGCTACATATTCCCTGATGCCGCCTGCATATTGATAGGTTTCGCAGTGGGGCGGATCCCGCCGCAGATCGCTGAAGGTAATTTTCAAGCCGGCATTGAGGTAGGCCAATTCGCGAAAGCGGGCCGCCAGCAGGGCATAGTCGAACTCTCGCTCGGGAAAGATCAGTCCATCCGGCTTGAAGCGCACCTCTGTACCCCGCCGATTGGATCCCTTGGGTTGGGGTTCAGATTTCAGGGATCCCACCACCGCCCCGCGCTCGAAACGTTGAAAGTAAACCTTGCCCTCTCGCCAAACCGTCACCTCCACCCATTCGGAGAGGGCATTCACCACCGACACGCCCACCCCGTGCAGCCCACCGGAGACTTTGTAGCCGCCACCGCCAAACTTGCCCCCCGCGTGCAGCACCGTCAGCACCGTAACCAGGGCCGACTGCCCGGTTTTGGGGTGGATGTCCACCGGAATGCCACGGCCATTGTCCAAGACGGCTACCGAGCCGTCGGGATGCAGGCTGATCTGAATATCATTGCAATAGCCGGCCAGGGCCTCATCCACAGAGTTGTCCACCACCTCGTACACCAAATGGTGCAACCCCTTCGGCCCGGTGGAGCCAATATACATGCCAGGCCGCTTGCGCACAGCCTCCAAGCCTTCCAAAACTTGGATCTGCTCTGCACCGTAGTTTTCCGTCATTCCCAACTCCAATCCCGAGGAAGGCTCCTAGCCAAGATCAACAGAAACCCAGAAAAATTGACCTTAAAGGCCAGGAATCAGCTTATCATCAAAAAAACTGTCCCCATGATAGCACAAAAGGCTAGAACGGCCACACAGGCGCTTCTGAGGGCCAAGTTCAGGATGGGATGCAGGTACGGAAGTCAGGCCGTCTTGCCGAACTCTAACCCAGAAAGCTCTCCACCAACCCAGGCGGCGGCTGCACGTGCAGTGCGCCTTTTTCCAAATCCACGACGGGCACCAGGGCTTTCACAAAGGGGATCAACACCTGCCGATGGTCAGAGGTTGTTATCTCCAGCACATCCTGGCCGGCTGCCAAAATCCCCGAAACCTGTCCCAGCAGCTTCCCTTGGTGATAGACGGCCAAGCCGATGAGATCGCGGTAGTGGTACTCTTCCGGCTGCAAGGGCAAGCGGTGGGAAGCCGGTACCAGCAGCCTAGCTCCTACCCAAGTCTCAGCCACCGTTCGATTGGGGATCCCTTCCAGTCGCACCAAATAAAGACCCTTAGCCGGGAAAAACTGCCCCTCGATCAAGGGGTGCAGCAGGGGCTCGGGATCCGTATCCCGCTGCAACCAGCGTGGTCCAGGCTCTGTGAAGCGCTCTGGAAAATCCGACCAGCACCTAACCCGCAGCCAGCCCCGCAAGCCGTGGGCCGCCACCACCTGTCCCACCAGCAGCCAATCGGGATCCCGGGCCATCATGGTCGGTCAAACTCAGTCGAGCCGCGGAAAGTCCACTTCGGTTGGGAAAGCGGTCGGGGTGCGCAGCTTCTGAGAGGTCACTGTGCGAGATCCTTCCCCACCCTTGGCCACGTCCACCATGGAGAGCAGCCCTTGCAGGGTGCCAGGGATCGAATTGGGATCCATGAAGATTACCTTGGCGCTGGGACTGCTGCCCACCTTGAGGCCCATGTCGATATAGTTTTGCGCCATCAGGTATTGCAACGCATTGGCTGCCTCTGGATTCTCCTGCAGCGTGGCGGCGATGGTCTTGATGGCTTCAGCCGTGCCCTCAGCCAACAGCAGCCGCTCTCGCTTCTCCGCTTCTGCTCGCAATAGCTGTGCCTTGGCGGCCCCCGCAGCCTGGTTGATGCTGGCCTGCTGCTCCCCTTCTGATTTCAGAATAGCGGCCCGCTTTTCCCGCTCGGCAGCCATTTGTTTTTCCATCGAGTCTTGCACGGTTTTGGAGGGTTGAATGTCCCTGACTTCCACGCGCGTGATCTTGATCCCCCAGGGATCTGTGGCCTCGTCCAGCTCTGTCAAAAGGCGGGCGTTGATCTCGGCGCGGGAGGAAAAGGTTTGATCCAAATCCATACGGCCAATCTCGGCGCGCAAGGCCGTCAGCACCAGGTTAATCAAAGCCCGCTGCACATCCTCCACCGCATAGCGGGCCTTGATCATGTCGGTGATGCGCCAATAGACCACCGCATCGGCCATCAAAGAGACGTTGTCGCTGGTGATGCACTGCTGAGGAGGCACGTCCAACACCTTCTCGCGGATGGTTTCCTGGAACACAATCCTATCGATAGGGGTAAGAATAAAGTGCAATCCTGGGGTCAGCTTGCGATGAAACCTGCCCAAACGCTCCACCAATGCCTCATACCCCTGGCTGATGATTTTGACCGAGTTGAACAGGTAGCCGACAAAGATCAGGGCAATGGCCGCTAAGATACCTGGCATAGGGCTTTTCTCCTAAGGGGGAGTTCAGTCCCCATTCTAGACGGTTGCTAGACGGTTGTTGGGACTGCTCCCTTCACTTGGATCACGCCTCAACAGAAATGTGGTGGACTCAGCAGGATAAGCAGTCCTCGGAACATATAGAGTTTCTTAAGATTTTTCATTAAGATTTTTCAGGCCGCAGCCAACGACCTGAGATCACCCGGCAAAAAGCTCGTGAGGGGATCCCGTCTATGAAACTGAGCAGCAGGAATCTAGAGGTTGGTTTGGGCAAAATCTATGACGTGATTGTGGCCGGAGGGGGAGCAGGGGGGTTGTCGGCGGCAATCTATCTGGCTCGTTATGGATTGAGTTGCCTGGTGGTGGAGAAGGGCAGAGGCCGCTCTTTTTGGATGCAGGATTTGCGCAATTATCTGGGATTGCCTCCGACCACTCCCGGACGAGAGCTGTTGCGACAGGGAACAGAGCACGCCCTCAGTTTAGGGGTAGATTACCTGCGCGGCTTCGTGGAAGATGCCACCGATGAGGGAGACCTCTTTGCGGTCAAAGTTAAGGTGGGAAAAGTTAACAGCCTCTACCCCATTTTTCGGAGCAAATATCTGATTGCAGCAACCGGCATTATGGACGAGCTGCCTCAGTTGTCGGATATGCAGAATGTTTACGACTACGCCGGCTATTCACTGCATGTCTGTATGATCTGCGACGGCTATGAAATGCGGGATCAAAAGTCAGTGTTGATCGTCAATTCGGAAGATCGGATCAATACAGCTTTTGTCCTCAACTGGTTTACACCCTATATCTCGGTGTTGACCCACGGCCTCTGCTCGGTCGGCCCCGACATGCGCAAAAAACTGGCGGATCATGGCTACCCCCTCTACGAATCTCCTATTCGCCGCTTTCTTGGAGAAAACCATCAATTGCAGGGTGTGGAGCTGGAAGATGGCACTTACATCGAAGCAACTACCGGCTTGGTGGCGATGGGAGCCAAATACCACAATGCCTATTTGAAAGGGATCCCCGGCTTGAAATGGCAAGGGGAAAACTTGTTGACCGACGAGTGGTGTCGCACTGCCCATCCGCGGCTGTTTGCACTGGGCGATTTGAAGCAGGGCCTGAACCAAGTGTCGATTGCGGTTGCCGATGGTACCTTAGCTGCCACAGCCATTTGGCGGGACATCCGACGGGCCTCACCTGCACGTAAATGGGAAGAGCGCCTGCTCTCGCCACCTGGGATCCCAGGGCCTTCCGGATCCTCACTAAATTGATGGGCTCTATCGAGCTTGGGTGGCTTCTGTCCTATGATTGGTTGCGAAGGCTTAAGCCATTCCTATGCACTCTCTGAAAGCGTCGATATTTTGCCTGGTTTTCCTACTGGTTGGACTGATCTACTACTGCACGGTAGGGGCCCAGCCTCTTTTTGAGCTGAACCTGACGGCCACCTCGGAATACAACCTCATTCTCCCCATCGAAAGCATTCGGGTGGTGCGCGGCGCCAATCCCCAAGATTTGCTCATTTATTTATCAGCTCCTTCTGCAGCCTGGATCCATCAAGAAGAGGTGAACGGGCATTATGTGATCGACATCCCCTACGGAGTCATTACCCGTACAACAACCGTCGAGATTGCCTCGGATCTGCCCTATCGACTGAGCTGGGGCAACCAAAATGAGCAGACGGGGCGACTGTTGATTACCCCTGCTCCCCCTCGTGTGGAGGTGTTTCTGCAGCATAGCTGGATCCCGGATCCCGACTTTCTCGATCCGGCGGAAAACAGCCAACCTTTGCAACTGCCCTTGGAAGAAATGCTGGGGCCTTTACTGGAGGTGCCGCCTCGTTCTGCCTTTCTGACCATTGACGATGGCCCCTGGCCCCAATCCACCCCCCGACTTTTACAGGTTTTGGATGATCTTCAGATCCCGGCCACTTTCTTTGTTATTGGCACCCACGTTTCCCGATTTCCAGAATTGGCTCAATTGATCCAGGCCCATCACCACACCATAGCCAATCACACTTTTACCCACGATTATCAACGTCTCTACGGAAGCAATGAGCTGTTTTATGCTGAGGTGGATCAGACAACCCAACTGCTCAAAACGCTGAACTTGGATCCCCAACTGGTTGTTCGCCCACCGGGAGGTTTTCGCCTAGACTCTGCTTTGCGCCATTCTCTAGAGCAGGCAGGGTATCGCGTTCTTTACTGGAACATGAGCGCAGAAGATGCCTACGCCGGCCAAAGTGCAGCCCAACTTTTGGAGCGCATTCGAGCCCAGTTGCCGGCGATCCAAGCTTCCGAGCGGCCCCTGGTTTTGCTGCTGCACGATCGCTGGCCCCACACTGCAGAGGCCCTGCCGGATATCGTCGCCGCCATTGAAGGGGCGGGCTATCGCTTTTTGCCCTGGCCGGCCATCAGGGATCCCGTTTGAAGGGCTGGCAACAGGTTTTCTGGCTTGAGGACTCCGACCCGCCTTTGCCGGCTGGGGATGTTCAAAGAAGGGCTGCATCTCGCTCAGCTCAGCAGCGTTGCCCAGAGATAACGGAGGCCTGTGCCTTGACAAGCTTTTCCCCAAGTAGCACATTGAAAGTTTACAGGACTTGGCTGCGGGCCGAGAAAGATGAGCGAGAGGACATTATTCGATAAGGTGTGGGATGCCCATACGGTGCGGATTTTGCCCTCTGGGCAGACGCAGTTGTTCATCGGCCTGCACCTAATTCACGAGGTGACCAGTCCGCAGGCTTTTGCCATGCTGCGGGAGCGCCATCTGCCGGTTCTGTTTCCCGAGCGGACGGTGGCCACCGTGGATCACATCATTCCCACCGACAACCGGGCACGGCCTTTTGCGGATCCCTTGGCAGAGGAGATGATCCAGGAACTGGAGCGCAATTGTCGGCAATACGGCATCCGTTTCTACAACAGTGGCTCCGGTCGGCAGGGGATCGTGCATGTGATTGCCCCGGAGCAAGGGTTAACTCTGCCGGGGATGACCATCGCCTGTGGGGACAGCCACACCTCTACCCACGGGGCCTTTGGGGCCATTGCTTTTGGGATCGGCACCAGCCAGGTGCGAGACGTATTGGCCACCCAAACTTTGGCTTTGTCCAAGCTCAAGGTGCGCCGCATTGAGATCCACGGCAAGTTGGGGCCGGGAGTTTACGCTAAGGATGTAATTCTGCACATCATCCGCAAGCTGGGGGTCAAAGGCGGGGTGGGCTACGCCTACGAGTATGGGGGCAGCGCCATTGAAGCCATGAGCATGGAAGAGCGCATGACCCTCTGCAACATGTCCATCGAGGGAGGGGCCCGCTGCGGCTACGTCAACCCCGATGGGGTGACCTTTGAGTATTTGCGGGGGCGAGAGTTTGCCCCCCAGGGATCCGATTGGGAAGAGGCGGTAGCCTGGTGGAGAAGCCTGGCCAGCGATGGCGATGCCCGCTACGACGATGTGGTGGTCTTCCAAGCCGCAGATATTGCGCCGACGGTTACTTGGGGGATCACCCCCGGCCAAGGTATTGGGGTGGATGAGCGGATCCCTGCCCCCGAGGATCTGCCGGAAAGCGAGCGGGAACTGGCCAAAGAGGCCTATGCCTACATGGACTTGCAGCCGGGGGATCCCATTGTAGGGACACCAGTGGATGTCTGCTTCATCGGCAGTTGCACCAATGGCCGCTTGAGCGACCTGCGGGAGGCAGCCAAGATTGCTAAGGGGCGACGGGTGGCCCCAGGGGTGAAGGCGTTTGTGGTGCCCGGCTCAGAACGGGTAAAGCAGGAGGCAGAACAGGAGGGCTTGCGGGAGATCTTCGAGGCGGCAGGGTTTGAGTGGCGGGATCCCGGTTGCTCCATGTGTTTGGCGATGAACCCGGATCGGCTGGTGGGGCGCCAGATCAGCGCCTCTTCTTCCAACCGCAACTTCAAGGGCCGCCAGGGATCCCCCAGCGGGCGCACTCTGCTCATGAGCCCGGCCATGGTGGCAGCGGCGGCAGTCAGCGGCAAGGTGGTGGATGTGCGGACACTGCTTTAAGCAACTGTCTCCTAGGTATAGCGGGGACTGGATTTGAACCAGTGACCTTCGGGTTATGAGCCCGACGAGCTACCAGGCTGCTCTACCCCGCGGCGCTTTTCTAGCCTAGCTTGTTCTCGGGCCAACCGGCAAGCCTACGCCTAAGTTTCGCCCTTTTGTGTGGGTATTGTCTTCGGGGATCCCCGTCGCACCTGGATGAGCTGGGCGGTGATGCTGATGGCAATCTCGGCGGGGGTTTCGGCGTGGATCTCCAGGCCAATGGGGGCAAAGAGCCGACTGAAGGCGGTCTCCGGGATCCCTTCCTGGGCCAGGGTTCGCAGTACGGTTTGTACCCGCTTGCGGCTGCCGATCATCCCCAGGTAGTGGGGGGTCAGGCCGGAGTGGTAGATGGCCCGCAGGATTTGGCAATCGAGGCTGTAGCTGCGGGTCACAAGAGCATGACTCTAGTCAATAATAAGCTCAACTATACTGAAAATAATGTATAATATGTTCTGTACGGATTACTACCAGTTGATCTTTCTGTTTACTTTCGAGTCTGCCAACATGGTAGCCAAAGCAAAGCAGAAAATT
>NZ_JANSIA010000056.1:0-19263 GCF_047461835.1 Synechococcus sp. R60.1
TTTTAAAGGGCGTCGGCTACGGTCGGCGCTATCCTTCCCTGCCCTGAAGGACGGGGCTTGCCGCGCCTTTTGGTCAACCACTGATAGGCTACTTGCCTGAATAAAGCTGGGATCGGCAGCGCAGCCTCAATGCTAGCCTAGTAAGGCTGTGTTTTTGTGCGAAGCCATGCCTGTTCCTAAGAAGAAAACTTCTAAAGCCCGCAGTCGCAGGCGCTACGCCGTCTGGCTGGGCAAAGCTAAGCTCCAGGCCCAGCGAGCCATGACCATTGGGCGCGCCATTCTCAGCGGTCGCAACACCGGTTTCTACTATCCCAAAGCTAAGTCTGAAGAGGATGAGGAAGAATAGAGGCTTGCTGCAGGGATCCCGGTGTCTGCGCGAGTGATTACACTGGACTAGAGCTGTGCTCCCCTGAAAGCGGTTTTGCTGCCCCTGTAGTCTTGCTCCTCCATAGGTTGCATGCGCTCCTTGACTTCCCTCACCTACTACCAACGGCTGGGTCTGTCTCCAGGGGCATCTCCTGAGGCCATCCGGCGGGCCTACCGGCAATTGAGCAAGCGCTACCATCCCGATACTTCTCCCCTGGCTCCGGAAGTGGCCATTCGCTGCTTCCAAGAGTTGCAGGAGGCCTACCTTGTCCTTAGCAACCCGGCGAAACGGGCCATCTACGATGCCAGCTTACGGGCGGTGACCGCCAACACGGGATCTCTGGGCATGCCGGGATCCCTTGGTGCCGATTCTCTAGAGCTGCGTATGGAAACCCGCCCACTTTCGGCTGGCGAGCTGTGTGCCCTGCTGCTGATGGGATCCACCCTAGTCGTGTGTTTGCTACTGGCAGGTGTCCTCGCTTGGCTGCGAGAGAGTGGGGCAAGCTGATTCTGCGAGCATTTCCTGCCCTCTTCGGTAGGACATTGGGATCGAGTTTTCGGATTCTGGATCAGGAGTGCTTGAATGAACATAGCCCGTTGACTCTAGGGTTTGATTGCTTTTCTTGAATCTCGCCATGCCTTTGCCTCCTGCAACCACGCCCCTGTATAATCACCCCCTCCACATCATCGAACGCTGGCTAGAGGATCAGGGCTGCACCCGCGACCCGCAGGATGTGGAGCAGTGGTTTTGCGAACGGCCTGGCTGGAAAGCCATTTTGCGCCTGGAAGAAACCAGCATTTGGGTGCGATACACCTACCCAGACGGCAACACGAAAACTTTATCTTTTCCCTATTCCCTCAGCCGGCAAGACGTAGAACAGGCCATTTTTGAGAGTTAGCCGAGCCATGCGCGTTCTCCAGTTGCCTGCCCTGCGCGATAACTACATCTACCTGCTCCACAATCCCGACACTGCAACAGCAGCCGTGGTGGATCCGGCAGTGGCTGAGCCCGTGTTGGAAAAGCTGGCCGAGCTGGGGGCGGAGTTGGTGGCCATTTTCAACACCCACCACCACCACGACCACGTGGGGGGCAACCGACAGCTTTTGGAGCGCTATCCCCGTGCCAGAGTCTATGGCAGCCAGGTGGATCGGGGGCGGATCCCTGGCCAGACGGTGGAGCTCAAGGCAGGGGAAACAGTGGAGTTTGCGGGTCGGCTAGCAAAGGTGCTGTTTGTGCCCGGCCATACCCGCGGCCATATTGCCTACTACTTTTCCGAGAGTGGGGATCTCTTCTGTGGCGATACCCTGTTTGCCGGGGGATGCGGGCGGCTGTTTGAAGGCACGCCGGAGCAGATGGTGGGATCCCTGGATCAACTGCGGCAGTTGCCGGAAGCCACACGGGTGTGGTGTGCCCACGAATACACCTTGAACAATCTCAGGTTTGCCCTGACAGTGGATGGAGACAACCCCGACCTGCAGGCGCGTTATCAGCAGGTGGCTGCCCTGCGCCAGACGGGATCCCCGACTGTCCCCAGCACCATTGGCGAGGAACGCCGCACCAATCCCTTCTTGCGTTGGGATCAGCCGGCTTTGCAGGCAGCCACCGGAGCTCAGGATCCGGTGCGGGTCTTCGCTCGCCTGCGCGGTATGAAGGATCAGTTCTGAAAATCGGGTTCTGACAAAAGCTCCTGGAGGTGGCCCAAAACCTGAGGGGATGGTGCTCCTCACCACTAGCACAAACGAAACCCCCGAAGAGCTGCACCGTAATCTGGTGCAGGGGCTTTTCATCAGCCCACCTCGGCCTGCCTCCTGGACACTAGAGCCAGCAGGATAGCCGCCCCCAGCCCTTGAGTGACTACCGAAAAGAGCACTAAGCCAGTCAGGGAGAAATCGTAAAGCACCCCCATCAGGGCGCTGCCCACAAACCAAGCCAATCCATAGACACTGGTAAACAGGCCAAAGGCAAAGCCCCTCGTCTCGGGAGCTACCATACCGGCCACCGCCGCCTTCATGATGGATTCTTGGGCCCCCAAACCAATCCCCCAGAGCACCATGCCCAGCACCGTCAGAGCATAGGTACCGGAAAAGGCCAGCGGCGCAAATCCAGCCGATACCGCCACCGCTCCCAGCAAGCTCCACAGCCCCACGCGGTCGAACAGCCAGCCACATCCCAGGGCGGCCAGGGCATCCACCCCCATGGCCAGGGCATAGAGCAAAGGGATCCCTGCCCCATCGCTCCCTGACTGTTGTTGCAGATGCAGGGCAATGAGGGGAAAATCCGCAAACCCCATAGCCACACAGGCTGCTGCCAAAAGATACAGCCAGAAAACTTTGGGCAAGCCTTTTGCTGGAGTCATCTCCGGCTCCGGCTCGAAGTCTCGTGGGCTGGGATAGAGCCATTGCGCCAGCCCCAAAACCCCCAGTCCTATTGCCGCCGGGATCCCCAAGGCCAAAAACCCACCCCGGAAGCCATAGCCGACTTTCAGAACTGCCGCCACCAACAGCGGCCCTGCCACTGCCCCAATTTGATCTAGGGTCTCATGCAGGCCAAACCCCAAGCCCCGTCCCACCTGCAGGGCTGCATGAGAAAGCAACACGTCCCGCGGCGGAGTGCGGATCCCTTTGCCAGTTCGTTCCGTCAACAACAGCAAGGCCGCCAAAGGCCAACTGCCCACCCAAGCCAGAGCGGGGATCACCAGTGTATTGATGCCATAACCCAGGGTGGTGAGCTGCCAGTAGCGCCCAGTGCGATCGCTCAAAACCCCAATCCCCAGACGCAATCCATAGGCCAACAATTCACCCCCGCCCGCCACCAAGCCCACCACCGTGCCGCTGGCCCCCAGGGATCCCAAAAAAGCTCCAGAAATGCTGCGTGCCCCTTCGTAGGTGGCATCGGCGCAGAGGCTGACGATCCCCAGCAAAACAATAAAGCGCAGGGCAGAAGGGGAATCGGGCATAACCAGCTCCTTGGCAATGGGGAATCTATTTTCAGATCTGGACTATTGTTGTTGATGAGGAACATGATGGAATACTTGTACCCTATGGCAAGTAACTAGACCGTCATGCATCAGAGTTTTTACTTCCGGTAGAAAGGCTTTGATTTTTTCCGGCGTGTCGATGAAAGTTACCAAAATGGGCAGATCTGTGGAAAGCTCTAGAAGGTTACTGCTGCGAATATGACTGTTTCGACCAAAGCCAGCAATAGCTCGCACCACAGTACCACCAGCTAGCCCACGCTGACGACCTAGCTCCAGCAGAGCCAGGTAGAGAGGCTTCCCTTGCCAACGGTCTGACTCGCCGATGTAAATATCCAATTTATAAACTTCTGGTTCATCATCTAGCATACTTGTATCCCTTTTGTCTTTGGGCTGTTGCGATTGTCATGGTTACAGATTTTTCCGCTTCACATAAAGTCTACAGTGAAGTGGGATCCTTGTCAGGCAAGAGATTGGCTGGCATTGGCTGTAGTGAGTAACGCTGGAAAAACTGTATATTGCTTTGGTGAAGAGTGCTCCTTAAGATAAGAAATTCCAGGGGGTTGACTAGTGGGGATCCCGGTGCTTTTAAGAAAAAAGTTATTGCCCAAAATGACCAGTTGCTGCACCTGGCTTTTGGATGGATAGATTGCTGATTGATAGGGGTTACGTTAAACGTTATCGCCACAATCGTGCCAACAGGATCCCAAGCTCCATAGCCAAGGCTCCAAATAGGCAAGAACCGAGCCAATAGACAAGCCCAGTAGCAAAGCGATGTTGCTGCCAGAGGCTAAAGGTATCCAGTTCATAGGTAGAAAAGGTGGTGTAGGAACCCAGGAATCCCACCCCGAACAGCAGGCGAATTTCCGGTGAGATCTCAGGGCGTTCCATAGCCACGGTCATGAACCAACCCATGACCACACAACCCGATAAGTTGATGAACAGGGTTCCGTAGGGAAAGCTAGGGCCAAATCGCTCCGCAAACCAGAGGGATAGATAGTAGCGACTCAGGGATCCGCCAATAGCCCCCAACGCAACCGCAAAGGGAACTCTCAAACTGGGAGAGACCAAGCCATGGTTTAGGTAAGCCCACACCGATTGCAAGCGCATCTATTCTCCTTGAACTGTGTTCCCAGAACTTCCTACGGAAAAGGTGGGATCCTTAGCTTTTTCTGCCCTCAGAGATAGGGATCCTGCTTCTCTTGAAGTCCTCTTCCTCTACCAAAATTACCGGAATCGGGCTGGTTTCCAACACCGCTTGGGAAGTGGATCCCACCAAAACCTGCTCCCAGCCGCGGTGGCCCCGCTTGCCCATGACGATGTCGGTTACCTGCCGCTCCTGAGCTAGGGTTACGATGGTCTCTGCCAAGGGCCCCGAGGCCAAGCAAAACTGGTGGCGAATATCCGCCAAAAGACGCTGGGTGAGTTGCCGCAACAGTTCTACCCCTTTCCCCTGCGGCTTATCGGTAACATGCAACACAATCACTTCCCCATCCACCCGCCGCGCCAAATCGGCCACCTTGCGCAGCACGGCTTCGGCCAAAGGGGAGGTGTCCACCGCTGCCAAAAAGCTCACCTTGCCCTGGCTGCCTACCTTGGTGGGATCCACCTCTCCTTTTTCCAAAAGCCGGGGAGCACACACCTGGGTCAGCCAAGCACCCAGGGGGGCCGTGACCAAAATCGACAGAGCCGCCAAAGCCAAAATGATCTCCCCACCGGGGATCCCTTGGGCCAAAGGGATCCCACCAATAGCCGCCTGCACCGTCGCCTTGGCCATGTTGCCCGGTAGCAAAAACAGCCGCTCCCGCCCGTTCCAATTGCTTCCCAGAGTGGAAAGCCACCAACCCAGGCCCCGCCCCAGCAGCAGACTCAAGGTCAAGAGCAGCAAGCCCGGCCAAAACACGGATCCCAGCACCCCCAGATCCAGCGACGCTCCCAGTAGCACAAACAACACGATCTCCGCCACCGTCCAGAGGGCATCGAACCCACCCCGCAGCCGCCGCGCCAAAGGGGCATCCAGCTCAATCAGAAAAAACCCCATGGCCATCACCGCCAGATAGCCGGAAAAATAGGGCCACACCTGCGGCGCCAGCACCAAGCCCAAGGCCATGCAGGCAGCCAGCAGCACTTCCTGCACGCTGTTGCGAGTCCAGTTTTGTTGGGTTAGCAGCGACACCAGAACCCGCGCCCCCAGGTAGCCTATGGCTATGCCCAGCAGGATCTCCATCCCCACTTGGAACGGCAGCCACTGCAGCGGCGATAGCTCCAGCCCCAGCAGGCGAACGCTCTCTGCAGAGCCCTGGCCCAAAAAGCTGAGCAGCAGGCTAAACCCCAACAACAGCAGTACGTCGGAAAGGGCGCTGCCGGTCAAAATGGCATCCGGGATCCCTTTGGCCACCCCCCAGCCCAGGCTTTTGAGGCGCAACATCCCCGGCACGATCACGGCTGGCGACTCCGCCCCAATCACGCAGCCCAACAGCAAACCGGTAGGCCAGTCCAACCCCAGGATCCAGGTGCTCAACAGGGCCACCGCCACCGCCTCGCAGGCTGCCGGCAAAAACCCCAGCCGCAGCGCCACGGATCCCTGCTGGGCCAGCTTCTCCCGATCCAGCCCCAGGCCCGCCTTCATCAAAATGATCATCACCGCCACCACCCGCAGATCCCCCGCCGCTGCCAGCACCTCCGGGGATAGGACATCTCCCAGCAAGATCCCCACGAGGATCATCCCCAGCAGGGGGGGCATCCCCAGCCGACCCACGATTTGGCCGACAAAAAAGCCCATCACCAAGATCCACAGCCAACTGCCCAGCATCACCAGATCCTCATCTCCTTGTCGTCAGGGTGTTGAAGGGCAGCCCAGGGAGAAAAAGCCATCCGCGTCAGGAGTGGGAGCACCATCGCGTCCGCAGGGTGGGGCCTCAAACAAAGCCAAAGACCCCTACCCCCTGGACTTGCCCAGAAGTGTAGGAGTCATCAGCCTCAGCTTTTGAGGTTAGAACCCTCTTCCTCTATAGAAAAATTCCAAGTGAGGCGGTTGCGGCGAACTCCATCGCCGGTTGCCGGAGCACTACTCGAAAGCTGACCGGCAACTTACTTGGCACCTAAGATATCACGCTTTGTCTTCCACTGCAATTAAGCGATAGGGGTGATCGGGACACCCAATAGAGCGATAGAAATCGCTGCACACATTGTGGGTGAGGCGGTCACTCATACCCCGGGTTACCTGCTGCACCACTTGATGGGCCACCCGATAAACCAACTTGCGGGGCAGAACCTGCAAAAACCTGGGCAAAGCCAGCCAGATCTCCAGATGAAGAGCCCAGTGAACACGGGTGGTGGGCAGGTCTTTCAGGGATCCCTGCAGCTCCTCCAGCCGGAAATCGGCTTGGCAGCTGACCCGGTAAGGCATTCCTTCATCGCCGGGCAACTCAATCGAGGTCAGACAAAACCGGTAATCTTTATCCGGCCAGATCTTGACCCCAAAACTGGGCTCCAGCTCAAACCCCAGCCCGCCCATGCGGAAAAACTGCAACCTGTAAGTCTCGGCAGACAAAGCTTCCACCTGCAATGGCCTGAAGCACCGCTGGATCCACTGGGCATGGCCTCTCAGGTAACGGGCCAAGGTCTCCCGATCGGTTTCCAGATCCACTTGGCCACAGCGCGCGGCTCGTAAATCCAGGTGGGCTTTGTCCAGGGAGGGATCCCAAGAGGACGGAGAGGGATCTGCGGGAGCACCGCCTTCGGGGGACATGGCCCTTTCACTTGGCGGAACGGCGGGCTTGGAGCTGGCGATAGACATCCCTAACATCTACCTGATAGTGAGCAAGGGCCACGAGGCAGTGGTACCAGAGGTCGGCCATCTCACGGGCCAAAGCCACGCGGTCTTGATCCTTAGCCGCCATCACCACCTCAGCCGTCTCCTCGCCAAGTTTCTTCAAAATGGCATTTTCCCCCTTGGCTAGCAAGCTGCTGGTGTAGGAATCGGGACGGGGATCCGCCTGGCGGGCCTTGACCACGGCAAACACCTGCGACAGGGTATCGGCTGCTGGAAGGGGATCCCTTTGATCCCCTGGCAGTGGGCGGAAGAAGCAACTGCGCGCCCCCGTGTGGCAAGCCGCATCCCCCACCTGCTCCACCAGGATGACCAGGGCGTCGCCGTCGCAGTCGTAGCGGATTTGTTTGACCCACTGCACATGGCCAGAAGTTTCCCCCTTGGGCCACAACGCCTGCCGCGAGCGGCTCCAAAACCAGGTGCGGCCTGTTTCCAGGGTTTTTTGCAGCGATTCCCGGTTCATCCAGGCCATCATCAGCACTGTTCCGTCCAGGTAGTCCTGCACGATGGCCGGGATCAGGCCCTGTTCATTGTAGGTGAGGCTGCCCAGCCAGGTGATCTCCTCGGGCAGAAGCGATCGAGGGGGATCCGAGGAAGGGTTGAAGGCCAGAGTAGCAACCATAGAGCAGCGACCTGAAAAACCGCATTGAGAGCAGGATAACAGAACCAGCCCTCGCCAAGATATCCTTGACAACCTCAGCCAAGGGGTACCAGTTCCCGTGCCGCCAGGGACAGGACCACCTCTTCTCCCTCACCGGCCAGAGTCACCAGCCAGCGGTCGCGGTTTTCACGGGTGAGGACGATCCCCAGCCTCCCCTTAACAGAAGGAGGATACAACAGCCGTACCCACATGCCCGGCTCGAGCTGGGCAGCCGACCGCAGGGGATCAGCCGGGTTGCCGAGAATCCGCTTCTCCATTACCCAGGTCGCCCCAGGGTTCTCGGCCCCCCCTTCAGCAGCAGATGTCATGACCTCCCTCAGCACACCTCTCCTAAGCACCACCGGCAGGGTAAACAGCAAACTTAGCCCCCAGGGCTAGAGGCAAGCCGGACTTCTTCGGCCAGGATAGACCCTCTGTTGCGGAATGGCTGTATCGCAGATTACCGACTTAACCCGGAGGTCGGGCTGGGAGCACCGGTGTGGGGTTGGACAGAAGCGCTGGGCAGCAGCTTACGCTCCGGCTTGCGCTCTAGGAGCAAGGCTGACCGTTCCAAGCGCGTATCCACCAGTACCGAGGGAGAGGCCAAGTTAACGCGCTCCAGCAGACGCCGCAGCAGTTGAGCATCGATGATGTCCACCCCTTGGCGGGCTGTCGCCGTTCCGGCCACCAGGGGGGTAGGGGTGGCTTGAGGAAGGGATCCCTCAGCAACAGGTTCTGACCCATCGCTGGGCTCTTTTAGCACCAATTCCGCCATTGCCTGGGCCAGCTCTTGACCATACACCCCATCAGGGCCCGAAGGGAGTAGATCCAGCCGTCCCTGCTGAGTGGCCAGGTGGCTCAACCCCAGTTGCACCGCCACCACCGCCGCCCCCCGATCCCCCCGCCTCAAAGTGCGTTGGCTGGCCAAGACGCTCTCTAGCTGGGCTTTGGCTGCATCTTGGTCGCTAGCCGGCAAAAGTTGCACCAGCCCTTCCAGCCGATCTCCCTCAGAGCCAGCCTTGGCCTCGGGATGGGGATCCTCCCGCCAAAGGCGAGTCAGGTCGTAGAGCAAGATGGCATGGGGCACAGGACGGCTGGGCTGGTTGGGACCGGCATGGCCGGTGGCGAGGATCTCCCCTTGGTAGACCAGGGAGGTGCTAAAGCCAGAGTCCAGCAGCACGGCTTCCCGGATCCCGGTTTTGGGCAGCAGACTGGCCAGGATGGCGGCGTTGACGTGGGTTTTGGTAACTCCGATCACCACCCGCTCCTGGTCATCTACCCCAAAGAAAGCTCTGGGGCGAAACTCAGCAGCGCTGGCAAGGCGGAACGAGTTGATCTCCGCCGGAGAGAGGGCATGGCCATCCTTAACCAGCCATAGACCGGCCACAAACAGATCTGTGACATCCGGCATCAACTGGCGGATGTTCTCCAAGTGGGTCATGGTGTCGGGATCAAAGGGCACAAAGCGGAGGCGATCCCTGCCCAGCAGCACCAGCGGCCGGCCGCGGATTGCCTGGTCATCTTCGGGGCGACCGGGGATGAAGGTCTTGTGGTTGGCAGCCATCACCGGCCCCACCATGACGTTGCTGGCGGAGTTGATCCAGGGGATGGAGAAGAAGCTGCCGTTAATGCCAGCATCGGCCTGGTAGCGCTGGACCAACGTCCTGACTTCGTAGCGCCGTTCTGCGTGCACTGTGGCTGCCCGTCCGCCGCGGATGGTGAGCACCCGCACCCCGTCAATGATCTCGTCGGTCAGAGCCAGAGGCTGCGTCACATCCAGCCAGTAGTCGAGGCTGCGGCTGAGGCTAAAGGTGCGGGCGCCAAGAATGGCCTCGGTGAGGCGAAACTGGTTAAAGCGTCGCACCTCCAGCAAGTTGGGCGATTGTCCTGTAAAACCGGGATCCATCGTAAAAGACATCCGGTAACCGGCATCGGCCAGGTATTGCTTCACCCGCTCGTCCCGGTTGCCTTCGGGATAGGCGAAGTAGTGGATGGGGTGGCCCAGCTCCTGCTCCAACTTGGCCTTGCAGTCAAACACCTCTCGCCGTAGGCGGGCATCGTCTAGCACCCGCAGATCAGGAGGATGGTTGACGGTATGGGCGGCAAAGTCAATCAGCCCGCTGGCATCCATCTCCCGCATCTGATCCCAGGTGAAGTGATCCTTGCTGGTGGGCACGCCGACAAAGCCGGTTTGCACAAAGTAGGTGGCGGGGTAGTTGTACTCCTTCAAAAGGGGGTAGGCGTTCTCGTACAGGCCCAGGTAGGCGTCGTCATAAGTGAGCAAAATGGCTTTTTCGGGCAAGGGATCCCCGTCCCGCAGGTGTTTGTACAGTTGGTCGATGTGGATGGGGGTCAACCCCGCCTGCTTAATGGCCTCAAAGTGTTGCCGCAGCTCCGCCGCCGTAGTGTCGAACCAGACCTGCTTGCGGCCAGCCACCACATCGTGATACATGATGGCGGGCACATAAGAAAGGCTGGCCAAGGGATCCAAAGCAAAGGGATCCCGCTCCAGTTGGGTCTCTAAGGAGATGGGCAAGCGCTGTTGAGCCGCTTTAGCGTGGGCGCGGGGGGCAGGGATCTCCGCTAGAGGTGGCGAGAGCCCCGGCAGGCGGCTGACCCAGTCGGGATGAGCAGTTGCCCAGGCCACCAGGGCCCCAGCCCCAAATCCCAGCAGGATCACCAGCAAGCTTAAGAAGGGGAGTAACCTCGGTCGAGACTTGGCCAGCGGACGTCGAGAGGAAGAGGAAAAGCTTTGTCGTGGAGTGGGCGAGGGGTACGGCTGGGATCCCCTTGCTGACCCAAAGCCTGCATGGCCTTGGGGCATCGACCCTCCCAAGCGCGTCGGCTGTCGTCGAGATGTCATGGCCTCACTCCCCACTCCCAATTGCAAAAGCTCAGCCCTCGCCGGAACGCCTTTTCCTACCCAAAGCCCACCCCCAGGACAGCAGGAAAAGGCAGCCTTCCAGGCAACGGCAAAACCAACGCCAGCCTACCACCCCATCCTCAAGTTGGGGATAGGGGAGAAATCGCCGCATGCTTTCTACAGGGATCCCTCGTTGAAATTGTTTGAACCAGAACGGCCTGGACGGGTGGCCTGAAAGAACCCAGAACCTCCCAGGAAGCCGCCCGCTACTCAAGGGTGCTTAGCAGATTGGACTCGGCAATGCTGACGATCTTGCCTCCCATTTGGGTGATCCGTTTCACTTCTTGGGAAAGGCGGCTGAAGGGCACTTTGTACTCGACAACACTTCTGCGCACACCTCCTCCCACGAGGCCGGATACCTTGATGGCGAAGATTTTATCGCTATTCGGCAGCCCTCCTTCTGAGCTGCTGGCCTGAGCGACCTCTGGTTCTGGGGCCGATGCCACCTGAGGCGCCGTGGCGACGCTCTCCCGCTCCAGGAGTAGCCGCCAGCTGCGGGGATAGGCAGGCGCCAAACGATAGACCACCTTATAGGAGCCGGCTATGTGGTCATCCTCGGCCTCCACCTTCACCACAGTTCCCGCTGGAATGTCCAGCTTGGCCCCCTTAGACATGACTTTAATTCCCGGCCAATTGGTGGGCACATCCGTCAGCAGCTCGACCTCAAAGGCTTGATCCCCCAACAACAACTTGGCCATCTCAACAACTCCGTTTTGCTCAGCACTCAGTGGCGGGAGAGCCGCCCACAACCACAGCTTCATCGTCAGACATTCTACCGCTGCCAGGTGCCCACCAGAAGCTTCCCGCTGGCATGGGTCAGCTGACGTCCTCCCTTCAACGAATTGAGGGAGATCACTGATGTCCTCCCATTCTAGAATTGGGGTGTTGTAGATTTGTTAAGCAGCTGTAGATTTATTGCGGAGGTAGAGGGAGCGCCATGAACGTGTTGAGCTTGGCCTTGCCGGATCTGTCGGCAGCTTCGGATGGGTTAGCCGCCACCTTGCAGCCCGTAGCCCAGTTTTTTGCCGGCCTTAACTTGCCCCAACCCATTGTGCAATGGGGTCACCCCTTGATGATGGGGATCGTGGTGGTGGTGATGGGCAGCTTTGTCGGCCTGACTGGGTGGCGAGGACGGGCCTTGCGTCTGGCAGCCGCCTCCACAGCGCCAGAGGGATCCCTGCCGGAAGCGGCCCAGAAGCCTCTGCTTGACCACCGCAAATTGGCCCCCTGGATGGCCACCTTCATTGCCTTGGGCTACACTGGCGGCCTTCTTTCTCTGGTGATGCAAGGGAAGCCCCTGTTGAGCAGCCCCCATTTTTGGACGGGATCCCTGGTGTTGCTGTTGTTGGCGGTGAATGGAGCTTTGTCCCTCAGCGGCTTTGGGGGCAACCGCGCTGCTTTGCGCACCACCCATGCCTATGTGGGCAGCCTCATTCTATGTGTACTGTTTGCCCATGCCCTGCTTGGGCTCAAGCTGGGTTTGTCGTTGTGAGTGGCAGTAGGCTTCCCTCTGCCTGGGCAGGAACTAGCGATAAGGCTGCAGGGATTGCAGCAGGTGGAGCACGGTGAAAATGCCGATACCCAGCAGGACGACGGATCCCACCAGGTAGCTGCTGGCATTGGAGCGCTGCTCTTCCAAGAGGGCTTCAGGGGATTTGGGGGCAATCATAAACCTTTCCCCAGAAAGGGGTTTTCGGATCACGGGATCCCCTGCCTCAAAACGCACCTGCCCCATGGTAAACGCCATCGCATCCACCGGAATCACCCATTCCTTATAGATAAAAGCTCGGGTGGAGCGATTTTCTGTTCTCACTCCGGAAAGGTAGCGCTTGAGATTGAAGTTGAACCGGCTGGGCCCTTTTCCTGGAAAAATATGCTCATCCACAACCGACATAGCCTCTATCTCCGCACCTGTGGGATCCACCCTCACCCTTCCAGTTTCGTCTTCGATGAAAAAAGGGATCTGGCGAACCACCGAGTGAAGGGTTTCGTCTCTCGTTCTCGTCTCTCTTTCAAGGAGATATTCCCGACCTGTGCTCGGATCGTAATACACGTTGGCGTAGTGTTTTTGGGGAGAGCTTACTTCGGAAAACGGCGATTTTTGAGGATAGCCTGGAGAGCCAAGCTGCTGGGGGTAGTCGGGGTAACCAGGCTTTTTCTGGAAAGAACCGGAACCGGGGTAGCCAGGGTTGGGCTTTTGTGGAAAAGAATTAGAGTAGTCGGGATCAACCCTTTTCTGAAAAGAACCGGAGTCAGAGTAGCCCAAGCCGGGCTTTTTCCCGACCATCTCCCCCGGATAGGATTTTGCTCGGGATCCCAAGCGTAGAGCGTTCTGATATTCGCCTTCGCTGATCCGTTCGCTATACGCTACATCGCCTTGGCTATTCAAATACCTTCGATAGCATTCGATCTCGTCATACTCCCAAGAGATCTCAGACTTGTAGTAGACGCAAGGCTGTCGCGAAAGTTCCGATACCAAAGGCCGATCGCACACAACCCTGCCGTAAACTTGAGCCAAGTTTGCTCCTTTTGCCTGGGGGTTGGTCTGACCGAGATGGCGAAGCTCGGCTATCTTGAGCAACCGAGTTGCAGAGAGCTGTTGAACCAACCTTTGGGAGCGCAAATACTCAACAAACGAAAACAGAGAGGCAGGAAGACAAAGCAGACCAAGCAGCATCAGCCAGTTCATAAAGGCCTTCCTTTCCGGGGGTGGGAGTGAAGTTGGCCTCATGCTAGCAGTTACCTGTGAAACAGGATTTAAGAGAAGTTTAAGGCAATCCCGAATGCGGGCAGTTCCAAACTTTACCAAGAAGCTAGGCCTGAAGCCCCGCCCTTCCAGGACGGCTTTTGCCCTGTTAGACCTGCGATAAGATACACCCACGCTGGTCAGAGAAGCCAAACTCCTCAACGCCACTCCAGCGCAGTACCAAGCCTTGGATGACAGAGTACACCGGCCAGGTGGTGGGGCTGGATGTGGGCGACAGCAGTGGGCAAGCTGTGCCGTGTCTCCAGTTTTTGCGTCGTGCCGAAAGGAGATTGAAGCAACAGCAAAGAAGACTGAGCAGAAAGTTAGGCCCACGGCCCGCTGGCGTGAATAGGAAGGGGGTAAAACCTCAATACAGCAACTACCACAAGTAGAGGAAGCGGCTTGGCGAGGTACACTTCAACCAAATCAAAGTCTGGCGCCAGCGTAGAGACCGGGTTATTGAGCTAGCCCAGTGTGTGGGAATGTCTCACGACATTGTGGTTTATGAGGACTTGCAGGTGCAGAACTTGGTGAGAAATCACCACTTGGCCAAGTCTTTCACGCTAGCGGCGCGGAGCGCTTGGGGGAACGACTGGGGAGATAGGCACCGCCGTCGTGGAGGGGAAACCTGATACAGCTAAGTGCTGTCGCAGAACCAGGAACCAGAATCCTTGCTCTTTGGGGCGGGGGGCATGTCAATCGCGCAACACGTAGCCTACCCCGCGCACCGTCTGGATAAGGCGCTTCTCCCCTGGGCCTTCGATCTTGAGGCGCAAGTAGCGAATATAGACCTCGATGATATTGGAGTCGCCCGTGAAGTCGCAGCCCCACACATGCTCTAAGATCTGTTGGCGGGTAAGCACCTGACGGGGGTGTTCCATCAAGTAGCGCAACAGGTCGTATTCTTTGGCCGTCAGCTCCACCTGTCGCTCTCCCCGGGTTACCTCCCGCGTTACGGGATCCAGAATCAGATCCATGAACACCAACTGGCCGTCGCGGGATCGCTTTGGCTGCCGCAAATAGATCCGTATCCGAGACAGCAGCTCCTGAATGCTGAAGGGTTTGACCACGTAATCATCCGCCCCGGCATCCAACCCCGCTGCTCGATCCGACACCTCATCTCTGGCGGTCATCAACACCACCGGCACGCGGTTGCCCGTTGAGCGCAGTCGCCGACAAATTTCCAAACCTGAGATGCCGGGCAACATCCAGTCCAACAGCACCAAGTCGGGGTTTTGGTCGCAGGCTGCCCTCAACCCGGCCATGCCATCGCTGGCTACGCTGACTCGATATCCCTCACCGGCCAGCTCGGTCTCTAGGAAACGGGCCAGCTTGGATTCGCTTTCGATCACCAGGATGTGGGCAGAAGTGGGTTCAAGTTCTGGCATACGCTCTCTTGCTGAATCCAAGGAAGACGCCGAAAAACTTGCTCATTGCCCCCAAGCATATCTCAACCGTATGGATTGGCAGTCGAGATGACTGAATCCGTCCTAGCCTGCAACAGCCTTGTGGAATTGCCTGGGGTTGATATCAGCAAGTGCTTTGAGTTATTCAAAAGGCATTCATGTACCTTATCACCATGAGTATCCTAAGCCATGACCCTCTCTCCTGTTCGGCTCACCCCGCCCCTACCTCCCATTCGATGGGAAAAACTGCCGGAAGACTTTCCCTTGCCGGATGAGCCTGTGGAAAGCACCTTACAGCCCCTTTTGGCTGCTGCTCTGCGTGAGGCATTGGAACTCGCTCAGATGATCCCTGCCCAGGCTTTGATCGCCTCCAACTTTGGCCTTTGCAGCACTGTCGGGGACAAGGTGGTGGTGAAAGCCCCCGACTGGGTTTATGTGCCCGCAGTACAGCCGATTCCCGAAGGAGAGATCCGCCGCAGCTATACCCCACACTTAGAAGGGAATCCCCCGGCGATTGTGATGGAATTCATCTCCGAAACCGAGGGCGGCGAGTACTCCATCAATCCCCACTATCCCTATGGAAAATGGTATTTCTACGAGCGCATTTTGCAGGTGCCTGTCTATGTAATCTTTCATCCCAAAACCGGTGAGCTGGATGTCTACCGCCTGGAGAATGGCCGCTATACCCCTGTATCGGCGGATGAAAACCGTCGCTACTGGATCCCGGAGATTGGCTTGTTTTTGGGGGTGTGGCGGGGACAAAAAGCCGAGACCAAAGCCAACTGGTTGCGGTGGTGGACTGCCGATGGGAGTTTGCTGCTGTGGGGGAGTGAACATATAGAGCAGGAGCGGCAGCGGGCCGAGCAGGAGCGGCAGCGGGCCGAACAGGAGCGGCAGCGGGCTGAACAGGAACGGCAACGGGCCGAGGCGGCAGAGGCAGCTCTCGAACAAGCCCGCTCGGAGCAACGACGCCTAGCGGCAAAGTTGCGGGAACTGGGGTTGGATCCTGATGCGGCAACCGACTATTGTTGACTATCTGTTGATATCCCCCCATTTCCCCAGTAGGTGCGCCCTCGCCAAGACCGGGGTCGGCTGAGAGCAGACAGGATCACCCGCAAGACTGCCAAGGGATCCGCCAGAGGCGACATCCAGAACGTCCAAGGGGGATCCTGATAGGAGCCGCGAATGCCCAGCAGTACACCTAAGCGCAGAATCAGTAAGCCTAGGTTAAGCCCCAGCAGCACCTGCTCCGTCAGGGAAAAGGGAAACCCCATCCCGGCTTTGCCCAACAGCCCTACAACCACCGGCCCAGGGATCCCTTGGGTGAGGACGAGGAGAGCTATATCCCCCCACAACTGGGCCACAGGGGTGGCATCTTTCAAATCGAGGGATCGGCCCCACTCTCGCCAAGTTTCGCCAAAAGAAGTGTACATGCGCACCTTGAGCAGGTGCCGACCGTCGTAAAAAGCTACTTTAAAGCCGGCTGCCGCAATCTGCCGCACCAAGGTGACATCGTCACAGAAGGAGGCCCGCGCCAGCGTGTAGCCGTTCATGGCTTCCAGCACCGACCGGCGCACTAGCATACATTGCCCATTGGCCATCGTCCGTTCCGGCAGGGTGGCGGTGTCTCCGGCGGCCCCGTAGCGGTAGATCAGGGTCACCAAAAGAGCCGGCTGCAGCCAGCCTTCCCCCCAGTGCTGCAGGATAAACTGCGGTGCCAGGGTGATCAGGTCGAGCCTTTGGGCCTGGGCGGTTTCCAGCAGGCGCTCCACCAAGCCTGGCTGGGGGCGGGTATCGGCGTCGATGCCCAGGATCCACTCAGAGGCCGGATCCGACTGGAGAAATCCGTAGTGCAAAGCCCAGGGGCGGCCCACCCATCCGCCGGGGAGGGGATCGTCGGTCAGCAGGCGAAAGCGGGGATCCCGCTTGGCCATCTGCAGCACTTTTTCGGGGGTGCCATCTTGAGAGCGGCTGTCCACCACCAGCACCTCCCGCAGGACGGAGCTCTGTTGGTGCAATCCTTCCAGGCAGGGATCGATGCGCTCGGCTTCGTTGAGGGTGGGCAACAACACGCTGACCAAGCCCGGCTGCAAAGGGATCCCAGGCTGACCGGGAGGCAGAGGGGAAGGGCGCCGCAAAGAGGGCAGCAGCCGCGCCAGCAGCACCGCCAGCATCGGCACTTGCATAACCAATAGGCTCAGGGCGGCAGCATCTCCAGCCCAGGCAGGGATCCCGTTCATGCCAGTTCTAACTTGTAAGGGAAAAGTGTCCAAGAATGCTTGCAAGAGAAGCCCAGGGAGGACAAACTCATACTCATGGTGATTTAGCAATTCAAAATCAGTCTGGTTGCATCGTGCCTGTGCCCATCCCCCCTCAAACCTGACGGGCTTTTCATGGATGTCTTCATCCAGCTCAGCCACAAGGGATCCCCTGTTACGGTTGTGAAATTGCACAGTGAAAGGCTCAACGCCGCGATTGCCCGCGAGGTACGGAAAGAGCTAAGCCAAATTCTCACCGAGAAACCGGGACATTTCTTGTTGGATCTCAGTCAGGTTAGCCTGATCGACAGCATGGGGTTGTCGGTTCTGGTTTGGGCGCATCGCCATTGCCGCGCTTCGGGCTATCAACTCAAGTTCTGCAGCCTGCAGGAGCAGGTCAAGCTGCTCTTCTCCATCACCGGCTTGGATGCCATTTACGAAATCTACCCCTCTGTAGAAAAGGCGCTTGAGTCTTTTCCGTAGCTCTTTCTATTGGGTCGACTCAGAACTGCCATGGTACCAACAGGATCCTACCAACCCCGGGATTAGCCCAGAGGTTGAAAACCCGCTCAGGGAGTGGGGTTATCGTTTTGCCTCTCGACCGTCTGGGGCCGGTTCACCTGAGCATAAATCTCTGCTTGCTGCTGGATTTGCTCCCGAACTTGGGGCGGGGCCAGCCGGGCTGCTTGCTCAAACAGCTCAGGCGCTTTTGCCCGTAGGTTTTCATCGGTGGCGGAGCTGAGGGCTATGGCTTTGCCCAACACGGGGGTGAAATCACTGGGATCCGCCGCAATCAACTTGTCGTAGAGGACTACAGCTTTCTCAGTCTGGTTGTTGCGGGCGTAGACAAAGGCCAAGCGCAAACGTACATCATTATCTTCCGGCACTTCTTCAAGATGCTTCTCCAGCAGGGCAATGGCCTCAGAGGTGCGGCCCAGGGTTAGCTGCACATCCACCAACTGCTGCAGCACCTGGCCATCTTTGGGATCCCCCTCGTAAAGGATCTGGAGCTGTTCTAATGCCCCTTCAAAATCCCCCGTATCCTGTTGGATTTGGGCCAAAAAAGCTCGCAGTTGCCGATTTTCGGGCTCCAGTTGTACCAGCTTCTTCAGCGGCTCGATTGCCCCTTGCGGCTCGTTGAGCTGCAGTTGGGTGTCGATCAACCCCCGCAGAGCAATGGGGTTATCCGGCTCCCGCTCCAGCACGACGCGATAGCCGTCTGCCTGGGCCCGCAGTTGCTCGGTTACCAGGCTGGCCTCTGGAGATTCGGAAGGCCCGAGGGCCTGGAATAGCGGGCCAAAGGAGAAGCCCAAGAAAGTTACCGTGCCCACCACCAGCAGCAAAATGTTGAGGAGCTTGCGGGCTAGGGACTCTTTGGGTTTGGACTGAGGCATAAAGGGCTCGCGCAGAAGACTCCTCTGTACTCTATCATCGGCGCCGGGGCAGGCTGCGGGGTGAGGTTACCCAATACCCAAAACTTTTGAAAACAGCATCCAAGGGGAGGGCAATGCCGTACTGAATTTAGGTAGTGCTGAATCTTTTTGCCACCCCTCACTCCCTCTTAACCATGCGGATCACCTGTTACCCCGACAACCTCACCTTTGAAGCCAATCCCCTGCTCACGGTTCTGGAAAATCTGCTCAAGGCGGGGGTGCGCCATGTCCATGCCTGTGGGGGCAATGCCGCCTGCTCCACCTGTCGCATCCTGATTTTGGAAGGCAGCCAAAACTGCCGCAGCATGACTCCTGCCGAGAAGAAGTTAGCTCAACGGCTAGACCTTCCTGTACATATTCGTCTGGCCTGTCAAACCCGCATCACTGGAGATGTCACCCTGCAACGGCTGGTGATCGATAAAGCAGATGTGGAAGTGGCCCAACATCAATTGCAGGCCCACTCGGTCGGCAGCCAAGTCACCGCCGCCATTCTCAGCGCTTCCCTGCGGGGGACGGCCAACTTCGACGAGGAGAACTTTCCCTACGATGTTGTCTACACCTTGGGTCGCTACTTCGCCCAAATGGGGGCCTTGGTGCAGCAATATGGGGGAGCATGCCTCTAACCCCCAAAACCCTGAACTTTGCTGAATTTACTGAGCTTTAGGCGGTTTGGCAAAAGTCATT
>NZ_JANSIA010000057.1:0-18851 GCF_047461835.1 Synechococcus sp. R60.1
GAATGTGATTGCGCTCTTGGGGGCTGTCGTAAACCAGCCTAGAGGTCCGGGCTTGTTTTGTTCTCTGGTAGAGCAGAGCAGGCCCAGGGCTACTGAAAGCCCGCTCCGTACCGCTTAGCGGTCGGAGCCGGGTAGTTTACGGCGCCAACAAAACTGGCCAGTTTGTGCGTATCCTCAATTTGATGCGGGAGCACATCCCAGAAGCCGACTCTGCCAGAGCCGCCTTTGCCCGCTTTTGGACTGCTGAGTACTTGGCCAGCGCCGATCCCGCAGATGGAATTGAATTTTTCCAGACCCGGCTGCGCCCCCTCTTTGAGACCAACTATTTCCGCCCCATTGGTGAGAGCGGTAACCCTGTTGACTTTTTCCCGGTGCTGGATTTTCCCTTCGTGCTTCTGTTTGGGCTGGAATTTTTGCTGCGCACGGTGGCCATCAGCCGTCGCTACACCGGCGTCAATTGGCTGGATGCTATGCTCTGGCGTTGGTACGATGTGCTGCTGCTGCTGCCCTTTTGGCGCTGGCTGCGGGTGATCCCCGTCACCATCCGGCTGGGACAAGCACAGTTGCTGGATCTGGAGCGGGTACGCGCCCAGGTGAGCCAGGGCTTTGTTACCAACTTCGCCGAGGATCTGACGGAAGTCATTGTTGTGCGGGTGATCAACCAAATCCAGGTATCCATTCAGCGGGGATCCCTGCCCCTGCTGCCGGCAGCGCGTACCCAGCGCGACTACATTGATATCAACAACACCAACGAGCTGGAGGCGATTGCCAACCTGGTTTTTCGCATTGTTCTCTACCGCGTTTTGCCCCAGGTGCAACCGGAATTGCAACAACTGCTCCGCTACAACCTGGATGGCCTGCTCAAGCAGTTGCCTGCCATGCAAACTCTAGAACAGCTTCCCGGCCTGGGATCCCTGCCTGGCCAACTGACGGAGCGCCTGGCCAACGAGCTGACCACCACCACCTACAAAACCCTGACGGGCAGTTTCGAGGATCCCGTCGGCTCCAAGCTGGCAGCGCAACTGATGCAGCGGTTTGGTGAGGTCTTGGCACGGGAACTCAGCCAGGAGCATGCTTTGGAGGAAATTCGCTCTCTCCTGCAAGACTTGCTGGAAGAGATCAAGATCAACTACGTCGAGCGGCTATCCCACGAGGATCTGGAGGAGGTGATGGAGCAAACCCGCCAGCTTCGGCAAAAGGCCCAGCAACTGGAGAAAGACCGCCGCCGATAGAGTTCGGGGGATTGGTTGACGAGGTTTCGCCAGTTCAGTAGGATAATGGTTCCAAGTCGGGCGAGTGGCGAAACTGGTAGACGCACCGCACTCAAAATGCGGCGGGAAACCGTGTCGGTTCGAATCCGACCTTGCCCATGCTCCTCAAATCTGTAGGGCTCGCCGCTTTCTGGGTTTGGTAGGTTGATCCGTCTTGCCTCTTCTCACAGGGGTTTGGTGATAGAACCAGCCAAGCCCTTCTGGAGCAGGGTGCCGGCGGGACGGAGTCCTTAGATAGGGCAGCCAGAATCGGGCTCATCCTGCATCCTAGAGATGAAGCTCTAGCCGCTAAACTGGGGAATCATGGATGCAACTTTGGAATCTTTCTTTGCCTCTGCCACCCAAATTGGGCTAGGTCTAGCAGGCTTGCTGGCTATGCTCACCCTGCTGGCCTGGATCCGCAATTGGCCCTTGAAGTTTGCGCTGGTGGGCTACACGGCGTTTGCGCTGGTTTTAACAGCGGGATGTTTTGCCCTCAGCTTGGGGCCGATCTTTCGCTCGCGCATTCCCGGTGCTGCCCCCTACACCACCGTCTATGACCAAGGGGCGGATCGAGCGGTTATTGCTGTCAGCCCGGATATCACCCCAGAGCAACTGATCCTCACCCTGAAGCAGGCGGCCAGCGATTTGGGATCCCCGGGCCGCTTCTCCACCGGTTCGCCGGTGTTCACCTTGCGGGCCCGCACCGTCATCCATCCCGAGCCGGGAGTTTCCGAGCCGTTGCTCTTGGGCACGCTGCAACAGCCGTTGGGAAAGCGCCTGCGCACCCCAGAAGAACAACAGCAGCAGCAGATCCATCTAGAGGAAGAGGCCTTTGCCCGGCTGCGGAAGTTGGCCCAGGGTCAGGCTTCTGCCGCCTTGTCTGCAGAGGGAGCGGAAGAGCCAACCACCGGGATCCCACTTGCCCAGTCTTGAGCGCTGAGCCAGCGGCGCAGATCCTGTCCCACGCGGTCGGGGATCTCCCAGGGAAAGAGATGAGCCACGTTGGGATAGACAATGCAGGTGCAGTGGGGCAGGGCGCGGGCTGTGGCCAGGCTGCTGTTGGCGGTGATGTGGCGATCCCGCTCGCCGGCCATAAGCAGTACCGGGATGCGAATTCGGTGCAGATCTCCCTCGCGGTTGTAGCCCCGTTGCAAAGCGGCGCGCAGAGCTTGGCGAGCCTGGGGGGAGGTGTGCAGATAGGCGGGCAAGGCCATGTGCGCCAAATACCGATAGGCCGTTGGGGTCTGTTGCTGCATCAGGTAGCGGTAAAGGGAGCGACGGCCAAAGGTCTCGATGTTCCATTCCCAGCCGGGCCAAAGCCAGTTGAGCAGCGAGGCAACGCCGGTGTTGACCTGATCCCAAAAATCGGTGGGGGGATGGTTGCTGCGGGGGCAGGCGGCACTGGCCACCAAAACCAAGCCTTTTACCCGCTGCGGCAGCCGCAAAGCCAACTCCAGGGCCAGGATCCCGCCCAAAGACCAGCCCAGCACCAGACACGCCTGCCAGCCCAGGCGATCCAGCAGCCGCTCCAAGTCCTCTAGGTGATCCTGCATCTCAAAGGGATCCACCACCTGCGAACGTCCATAGCCACGCAGATCTGGCGCCACACAGGGGTGGATCCCCGCCACTGCTGCGGCAAAGACCTGCATACAGTCGGCACTGCCGGGGTGGCCGTGAAGCATCAGGATCGGGAGAGAAGGGATCCCTTCTCCCCAAGTACGGTAGTGGAGCTGCAGGCCCATCGCGTCAGCAGTGCAGTTCCCGACTGCTGTAGGCATAACACTCTGGATAGCATCTAGACAGCAGGGTTAGGCGCTGGCCGCCTTCTTCGGAGTGGGCTGGAGCTTTACCCCGTTGGGAATGCAAATTAAGTTTTGATCCAGCACCTGCACAAACCCTTTCGAACGCAGGGATCCCAGAAGACGAGTCACCGTCACGCGGGTGGCCCCAATGGCATCCCCAATCTGGGCATGGGTAAGGGGCCAGGGGAGATACATCCCTTGTTCACAGGGCTGCCCATACTCTTCGATCAACAGGCTCAAGAAGCCCTTGAGGCGATCGATGGCGCGCCGTTGGCCCAGATTTCCCAACCACAGCAGCTTCCGTTGCAGTTGCTGGCGGAAGTTTTCCTGAATCTTCTGGTGCAGATAGGGCCACTGCTCCAGATCCTGCCAGTAAAACCACATCACCGTGGTGCGATCGGCGTGGGTGCAGGCTTTCAACTCAAAGCGCTCTGGGTTGCTCAGCTCAAAAGGAAATCCAGCCGTGATGAACCCAACAAAGACCTCCCGCCGCTCTGGAGTTTGGCTGACCAGGCGCACCACTCCCTCTTGGGTGATGTACACCAATCCCGGACGAGTGGGAATGCGCACGTCTTTGGGAAAGGTGCGACAGCGGTAGTGCTCCTCGGCCCACTGGCAAAGCTCACGCCATTCCTGAGCCTCTGTTGCCGATGTGATGGAAACAAGTGACATGAGATCAACTTCCTGTCGCTCGAGCGACCTGATGGGTTTTACAGACTTTCCAGCTTTACCCGGCTGTAGGCTATGCAACGCTTCCGCGTTCGCGCCGGCGGTGCGGAGCACCTACACGTCAACGGGACGGAGTCTTAGGAAGATGGGGATGGAGAAACAGCAAGATACACACAAGAAGGCAAATACAAAGAGGAAGGAAACCGCAGGGTTTACTTTACCTTAGCTTCATAATGGCACTTGACCTCATAGGGTGACATTGTGTTCCTACTGATATTGTTCAAAAGGCTACGTCCAATAATAACCCCAAGAAGCCGTAAATTTTCAGATTCTGCCGCTGAACTCGGCTACCTGGGGGATCAGCGCAGATCATTGGGTCAGACTGGTGTATGTCTAAGGGCGGGTGTGGGGTGGCTGGGATGAATATTCTCATCAGCAACGACGATGGCATCCAGGCGGCAGGGGTGCGGTGTTTGGCGGCAGCGCTGGCCCAGCTGGGGGGGCACCAGGTAACGGTGGTCTGTCCGGATCGGGAGCGCTCGGCCACCGGCCACGCCCTGACGTTGCACAAGCCGCTGCGGGTGGATCCGGTGCGGGAGGGATTTCCTCCAGAAGTGCAGGCCTGGGCCTGTTCGGGCACCCCTTCCGACTGTGTCAAGTTAGGTCTGGACGGGCTATTGGATCGTCCTCCTGATTGGGTGATTTCCGGCATCAATCAGGGAGCCAATCTGGGCACGGATGTGCTCTACTCCGGCACCGTCTCGGCGGCAATGGAAGGGCTATTGGAAGGGATCCCCAGCCTGGCAGTGAGCCTGGCCAGCTTTACCTACCAGGATTTTCAGCCAGCGGCCCAGGTGGTGCTGACCCTGCTGGAGAAGCTGAGCCTGAAGCCCCTAGAGAAGCCAATGTTGTTGAACGTCAACGTGCCGCCGCTGGGGCTAGCTGAAATACGCGGCATGGTCTTGGCCCGCCTGGCCTGGCGCAAGTACACAGATCTCTACGAGAAACGGGTGGATCCGCGCGGCAAGGCCTACTACTGGCTAGCTGGAGAGGTGGTGGAAGAGGAGGTGGATCCCTGTTCGGACGTGCGGGCGGTTGCTGAGGGCTATGTGTCGATTACGCCCCTGCAGCCGGATCTAACGGCCTACGCGGCCTTTGATAGCTTACAGCGCTGGGGGCTCTCAGCTTTTGGCTCATGAATTTTAAGCCGGTGAGCTGGGGTCAGCGCCGAACAATGTCATCCCCTCCAAATTTTGGGTCGAACTCGGCGGGAAAGCGGGTGTTGGCACTGTAGATTGCCCCTTCCAGAAAAGCGCTCTTCAGGTTGTCCATCGACAGATTGGCCCCTCGCAAATCCGCCCCCGTTAGATCCGCCCCACTTAGGTCGGCGCCACGCAAATTGGCCCCACTCAGGTTGGCCTCGCCCATCATAGAGGAGACTGCGTAGAAACTCCCGTCAGCGCCAGCAATCGTTTCGCCACCCCTTCGGCAACCGGCATGACCGACAGGCGTGTGCCCCGCCGCACCACCTCCAGCTCCTCCGGGGTGAAGGTGGCCCGCAATTTGGCCAAAGGGATCACTCTTTCAAAAGCAGCCAAAAATTGCACCCGCACCGTGTACCACCGGGGATCTGCTGGAGTGGACTTGGGATCGTAGCAGGGGCTGGTCGGATCAAACTGGCTGGGATCCACCACGTGGGTTTCCAGGATCTCCATCAAACCGGCAATTCCGGGTGGCTCGGCATTGGAATGGTAGAAAAAGGCGCGATCCCCAGGCTGCATTGCCTTCAGATAGTTGCGGGCTTGGTAGTTGCGCACGCCATCCCAGAGGGTTTGGCCTTCCCGCTGCAGATCCCAGATGCTGTAAACGCTGGGCTCAGATTTCATCAGCCAGTAGTTCATGGGGCACTAAGCTCTGGGAGCAGATAAAAGGGAGCAACGGGCAGCAAACTCGACAAAGTTTTGCAACATCTGCAAGCCAACAGGGCCCGACTTTTCGGGGTGAAATTGGGTAGCAAACAAGGTGCCGCGGGCAATAGCGGCTACACAGGTTTGGCTGCCGTGTTGGGTGGTAGCAGCCACCCAGCTTGGGTCATTGGGCACTGCGTGGTAGGAGTGGACAAAGTAAACCCAGCTTTGATTCGGGATCCCTGCCCAAAGAGGCGATTGGGGTTGGGTAAGGTGCAACTGGTTCCAGCCCATGTGGGGGATACGCAAGCCCGGCTCCGGTCGAAAGCGCTGCACCCGTCCAGGCACAATGCTCAGCCCTGGCTCTGTTCCCTCTTCGCTGCTTTCGAACAAAACTTGCAGCCCAAGGCAAATGCCTAAAAAAGGCTGTTGCCGCTCCACAGCTTCCCAGATCGCTTTCCCAAAGCCCCGCGCCCGCAGCTGCTGCATGGCTGGGTCAAAGGCCCCATCGCCGGGCAGGACAATGCCGTCAAAAGCCGCTAGTCCAGTTGGCTCTGTTACTAGCTGCACCTCAGCTCCGGCCCGCTCCAGCCCTTTGCAAGCCGAATGCAGATTTCCCGCCTCATAGTCGATCACCGCCAGGCGTACAGTCCCCATGGGATCCCTCCTCGTGAGGAGTTTCGGAGTCTATCAGTATAGTGGTTCTATCCCGTTTGAGCTGACCCATGGCTGTGGCAATTGCTTCGCACGATCCCACTCCGACCGGTACTGCTCCGCAACCCTGTCGCGACCAGGTTGATTGGCCTGAGGCGGCTTACCTGCACATCCCTTTTTGTCGGCAACGCTGCCACTACTGTGATTTTGCCACCGGCCTGGGCACCCGCAAGTTGATGGAAACCTACGTGCAGATGCTCTGCCGGGAGATCGGCGGCGCCTACCGCTACCGCCATCTGGCTGGGGATCCCAGACCGTTGACCAGCATTTTTTTCGGGGGTGGCACCCCTTCTCTGCTGACGGTGGAGCAACTGGGGCGGATCTTGACTCAATTGAGGGAGAGGATCCCGTTTCATCCCGACTGCGAGATTTCTCTGGAGGCCAACCCCGGCACCCTGACGCGGGAGCAGTTGGCGGGCTACCGGGAGCTGGGGGTCAACCGCATCAGCCTAGGGGTACAGGCATTTCAGCCAGAGCTGCTGGCCGCTTGTGGTCGCCTGCATGGAGTGGAGGAAGTTTACGAAGCCGTGGCCGACTTGCAGGCGGCGGGCTTTGAGAATTTCAACCTGGATTTGATCTTTGGGCTGCCCTACCAGACTTTGGAACACTGGCAGCAGTCTCTACGAGCTGTTCTTGAGATTAACCCCACCCATGTCTCCGTCTATGATCTGACGATTGAACCGGGAACCCGCTTTGGTCGGATGTACCGACCGGGAGCAGCACCTTTGCCCAGCGAGGAAACCACAGTTGCCATGTACCTAATGGCGCGGGAGCTGCTCACCGAAGCGGGCTACATCCACTACGAAATCTCCAATTTTGCCCGCCCCGGCTACGCCTGTCGCCACAACCGAGTGTACTGGGAAAATCGCCCTTACTTTGGCTTTGGCATGGGATCCGTCGGCTACGAGGGGGGACGGCGCATTCAGCAGCCCAAAACCCTTTACCACTACTTCGAGCAGGTGAAAGTCGGAGTCCACCCTCTCCCTCCTGAAGCATCCCCAGAGGAAGTTTGGATGGATACTTTGATGTTGGGGTTGCGTTTACAGGAAGGTCTGGATTTGGGCCATTTGCAAGAGCGTTTTGGCCACCCAAAGGTCGAGCAAGCTTTGGAGAGGCTGGATCCCTATTTTGAGAAGGGCTGGGCCAGTTGCGAGGCGGGTCGGCTGCGGCTGATCCCACCCAATGGCTGGCTATTTTCCAATGAGATTCTCAAGGACTTACTGGCTTGATTCCGACGGTTACTTTCACAAGATTTCTCACCAGAGCCCCCTATCCCAATTGGCCGAAAACTCAAGCTTTGAGGAGCGTAGGCCATCACCATTTCCAGCAGCCATTAAACCCAACATTTCACAGATCCTGAGATCTCTAATCTTGCAAGAGGGGTTGAGGGGAAAGATACGGAAGCCCAGAGGATCCCTATCGATAGTTGACAAATTGCAGCGCCACCGGGTAGTCCTGCTGCCTAAGCATTTGAATGACCGCCTGTAGCTCGTCTTTATCCTTGCCGGAAACGCGCACCAGATCCCCTTGAATGGCAGGCTGCACCTTCTTAAAGTTGTCGCGGATTTGCTTGGCGATCTGTTTGGCCAGTGTGGCATCAATGCCCTTTTTCAGGTGAACCACCTGGCGCACTCGGTTGCCGCCGGCGCTCTCTGGGGGTTGGAAGTCGAAGATCTTCAGGGATAGACCCCGCTTGGCCGCTTTGGTAAGAAGCAGATCCCGAATGGAGTTGAGGGCCATGTCGTTGGCGGTGGTGATGGTCAGGGATCCCTCCTCCAGCTCAATTTCCGTCTGAGTATCCTTGAGGTCGTAGCGCTGTTTGATCTCCCGTCGGGCTTGATCCACAGCGTTCACCAGTTCCTGCCGATCGAAATCACTGACGATATCAAATGAGTAGGTAGAGGCCATAAACCTTATCTTCGCTATCGTTCAGTATCTTAAGCCCTCAGCCAAGCAGGGATCCCTAACTCTCGGAGAAGCTACAACAGGTAGAGGGATCCCAGTCCAGATTTACGGAGAAGCAGGATGGCCGATGTTGTTTTAATTACAGGCGCTTCTGAAGGCATCGGCAGAGCTACTGCCTTTACCTTTGCCCGTGGGGGTTACCGATTGGCGCTGGCTGCCCGCACTGCCGAAACCCTGAAGCAAACGGCCATCGACCTAGAGCAAAGCCTCAACGCCGAGGTCTTGGCCGTTCCCACCGATGTCACGCAGCCAGAACAGGTGCAAAACCTGGTGGAGAGAACTCTGGAACGCTATGGCCGCATCGATTGCCTGATCAACAACGCCGGCATCTGCATGAGTGGCCCTTTTTTGCAAACTACCCTGGAACACTGGCAGGCTTTGATGGCGGTCAACTTTTGGGGCTACCTCCACACCATCCGAGCCGTGCTCCCCGACATGTTGAAGCGCAAAAAAGGTCAGATCATCAACGTGGGATCCATTGGCGGCAAAATGCCCCTGCCCCAGATGAGCGCCTATTGTGCCAGCAAGTACGCGGTCAGTGGGCTGACGGAGGCGCTGCGTCTGGAACTGCAACCCCAAGGGATCCAGGTGATCGGCGTCCATCCGGGCATCGTCAGCAGCAATTTCCTCAAGCGAGCCATTTTTCTGGATGAGGTGGGGCCAGAGTCCTCTCCCGATGGCCACTCCCAAACCTCAGGTGGCAAAGCCCGTGAGCAAATGCAACAGGCGCTGGAGAGTTTTTGGGTCAGCCAGCCGGAAGAAGTTGCCGAAGCCATTTGGGATGCCGCTCGCCAGTCCAAGTCAGAGGTGGTGGTGGGCATGGCCCAATGGGCGGTAGGAGCTTACACCCTCTTCCCCGGATGGGTCGGCTCATTGCTCCAGAATGTTCCTCGCTAGCCCACTGGATCGGTCGAGAGTTCTGGGGCGCTGGATGAGCGATTCTGCAGACCCAGCGATAGCAGGAAGAAGGCTAAACTTCGGTATAGTTTGAGGTACGGTTAAACACTGGTATTGACAGCGGAAGTATGGTTGAATCTGTGCCTTCTCCTTCCGGTACCCACCAGCACATCTTGATCGTGGAAGACCGAGATGGCCGCCGTACCCAGGTGCTGGGATCCGCCAAATACTTCATCGGTCGGGACTTGGCGAACGACATCTGTCTCAACTCTCAGTATGCCTCCCGCTACCACGCCATGCTGCTGCGGATTCCCGCCGAGCGAGAGGGAGAATATTGCTACCGCATTTTGGATGGGGATCTGGAAGGTCGCCCCAGCACCAATGGCTTGTTGATCAACGGCCAGAAATTGACCACCCACCAGCTCAAGTCGGGGGATGTGATCACCTTTGGCCCCGATGCCAAAGCCACCTACAAAATTGTTAAGGCTCCCTAGGCCCAGATCTCTGCAGAGCGTGCAATCGCCCCCCAATCAACAGCAGCAAAGCCAGCACCAAGGCCATCTCCGACAGCAAGGTTGCCAGGGCCGCCCCCTGCCAACCCCACCTTGGGATCCAAACCGCATTCAAAAGCCCATTCAGCCCCAGAGCCAGCAGTTGCAGACGGCTGCGGGGCTTTTGCAACCCTGCCCCGGTGAGCAGGTGAGACAGCAAAAGGTGGATCCCCTCTAGCAAAATGACCGGGCTGAGCCAACGCAGGATGAGGGCCGTTTCCCGGTAAGCCGATCCCAGCACCCAAGGGATTCCGTAGGATCCCAGCGCCAGCCCCAGGGCGGCCAAACTGCCGTAGCCCACCACCCAAGGGAAAAGCTGCCAGGCGTAGCGCCAGCCTTGCGGAAGGCCCTTCTGCCCTTGGCGGCACAGCTCGGCAAAATGGCTGGTGAGCAGGGCGATCATCGGCGTTTGCGAGAAGTTGATCACCCGATAGGCAGCGCTGTAAAGACCCCCCGCCGCTGCTGAGGCCAAACGGGGCAAGAGCAGCTTATCCAAATCGGTGAAGGTTTTCACCGCGGCCAGCCCCACCGCAAAGTCCCAGCCCGCTATCAGCCGTTCCCGCAGATCTCGCCAGCTCAGGGCCAAGGGGGGAGAAGGCTCGCTCCACCGCCCCATCCCCCTCGCGATCAGCAGCAGCACGACCAACACCATCAGGCCGTACAGAACAGCCCATTGCACCAGGGATCCCCAGCCTAAGGCCACCGCCAGCAATACTGCCCCCAATCGCCCCAGCGCCATGCCCGTGTCGATGAGGGCCACGCCGGCAACCTGCTCTCTCCCGATCAGGATCCCCCTGTACACCTCTGGCACCGCGACGAACAGCAGATCGCTCAAGAGCAATACCCCCACCACCGCTGCCGGCGTCCCGGCCAGCCAAACGCTCAAGAGGGGCCACAACACCAGCGCCATCCCCCCACAGCCCAATCCCGCCAACCATAAGCTGGGGCCAATCCCCTGGGTGCAAGTCGGGGATCCCTGCCGGCTGAGGCGCTGGATCAGCAGTTCCGATTGGCCCAAATAGCCAAACGGGGCGGCCAGGTTGCTGCAGGCCAAGATGGCAGAGAAAACCCCGAAGGCTTCCGGCCCCAACAGACGGGCCAACAGGATGAAATAGGCCCCGGACAACCCCAGGCGCAGGCCATTGCCCACCATCAGCCAGGCAGCCTGGCGCAGCCGTTGTTGTTCTGCTCTATCCACGCTGCCACTCCTGGACGAGGCTTGCCGCAGCCAGGGATACTGGATGGATGCTGAGACTGCCTGCCCGAGAGCGGGCATCTCCTCTCGATTTTGGGTGTATCGGTTGCAATTCTTCTGGCAATTTCATGGCCAAACTCTACCCCGTCAGCAACGCCGCGCGAAGCCCCCACACCTTGGCAGGACGGGATCCGCAAGCCCTGTTCTCCCCCCATTCCAGACCGCCTGCCCCCCGCCGGGTGCTTCCCCCACCCCCGCCGGACGGCGGTAGTCCTCGTTGGCTGGGATCCGCATCGGCCAAAACGGTGGGGCAGGGCTATCGGGCCGTTGTCTTGCTCTTGCTGACCAGTCTGCTGCTGTTTGGAGGGCTGGGATCCCGTCTGGCCTACCTGCAGTTGGCGCGCACCCAGTATTACCGCCAGCTGGCCGATACCAACCGCATTCGCCTGTTGCCCCAGCCGCCAGAACGCGGACGCATTGTGGATCGCAACGGCGTATTGCTGGCGAGCAGCCAATTGTCCCACTCGGTCTTCCTCTGGCCTCTGGTGCAGTCGCGGCAGCGCTGGCAGGAGATGATCCCCAAGTTGGCAGAATACTTGAACATGGCCCCCGAGGAGATCGCCCAGAAACTGGAACAGGCCGGATATCGTTCCCCGTTTCCCGTGCGCATCCTGCGCAACGCCAGCCCCCAGGTGGTCATTCAACTGGAGGAGATGAGCCGCGAGCTGCCGGGGGTGATGGTGGAGGCGGAGACGGCGCGGTTTTATCCCCATGGCGACTTGGCCGCTCACCTGCTGGGCTACACCGGCGAGATCTCGCAGGAACAACTGCGGGCGGATCCCAGCTATCGCCTGGGGGATATCGTTGGCCTGATGGGAGTGGAGGAATTGTTTGAGAGCCATCTGCGCGGCCAATGGGGAGGGCGACAGGTGGAGGTGGACGCCATGGGAGAGGTGCTGCGGGTGCTGGGAGAACAAGCACCCCAACCGGGCAACACCCTGCAGCTCACTTTGGATGTGCGCCTGCAGCAGGCGGCAGAGCGGGCGCTGGGCCAACGCAAAGGAGCGGTGATCGCCATGGATCCCCGCGATGGCTCGATCCTGGCCATGGCCAGCTATCCCACCTTTGATCCCAACCTCTTTTCCAGCCGCATCACCCAAGCCCAGTGGGAGAGCCTGCAGCAGCAGGATTTTCCCTTCCTCAACCGCGGCCTGCGGCCCTATCCCCCCGCCAGCACCTACAAAATCATCACCACCGCTGCCGGGATTGAGTCGGGAGCCTTTCCCCCGAATACGGTGCTGCAGACCGGCCCCTACATCCAGGTGGGAGGGTGGCGCTTTTGGGACTGGAACCGGGCCGGCTTCGGGCGGCTGAACTACCGGCAGGCGATGGCCTACAGCAGCGACACCTTTTTCTACCAAATCGCCCTCGGCACCAAGGCTGCCCCTTTGCAAGAATGGTCGCGCCGCTTTGGGTTGGGACAACTGACCGGGATTGGCCTCAAAGGGGAAGCCGCGGGTCTGGTGCCGGATGCTGAGTGGAAGCAGCGCCACTGGCGCGAGCCCTGGTATGTGGGCGACACGGTCAACATGTCCATCGGCCAGGGATTTATTACCGCTACGCCGCTGCAAATGGCGGTGGTAACGGCGGCAGTGGCCAATGGGGGCTGGCGGGTGCGCCCCTTGCTCTCGCACCAGGTGATCCCGGAAAGCCCTGTGCCGCTGCGCCAAAAGGTAGGTCTTTCCCCTGCCACCCTGGAGATCCTGCAGCAGGGGCTGCGAGATGTCGTGGTTTACGGCACTGGCGGCAACGCCAACCTGGGGCCAGGATTTCCCCCAACGGCTGGCAAAACCGGCACCGCAGAGGATCCGCCGCGGCGATCCCACGCTTGGTATGTTGGCTATGCTCCCTACGACCGGCCCGAATTGGTGGTCGTGGTCTTTCTGGAAAACAGCGGCGGTGGGGGTGGATCACGGGCCGCTCCCATCTTTCGAGAGGTGATGCGGGCCTACTTCCGACCCGAGTCGTGAGCCCTAGCTTTCTGTCGGATCCGAGCCAACTGGGTATATGCAGTCTCTTGTCTCCCAGAAAATTGCGTTAAGATCCCCTAAAACCCCTTGCCCAGCAGGCTTCTGCCCTAACTTAGCTGTAGAATATGTCAGTGATTTGGAGCTCAACTGCCACAATCCTGCCATTCGCGCCAGTGGCGCCTTGGCGCATTGCAGGGCAAGCCCCGCTCCCACACACTGAGAACACTCTGGGCCGTGGCCGCTCTGCAACGCCTGAGCGAATCCGCGATCCAGGGAACGCTCTAACTTTATTGCCTAACTCAAAAGGAGATCAGGATGAACAAGGCAGAACTTGTTGATGCCGTCGCTCATCGCGCCAATGTAACCAAAAAAGAAGCGGAGGCTGTCATTTCCGCCGCACTGGAGATCATTGTCGAAGAGGTCGCATCCCGCGATGAAAACGGTGAACCCAAGGGGAAGGTGACCCTGGTGGGCTTCGGCTCCTTTGAGGCTCGCAAGCGCAAAGAGCGGGAAGGTCGCAACCCGAAAACCAACCAAAAAATGGTGATCCCAGAGAGCATCGTCCCCACTTTTACGGCGGGCAAGTCATTCCGCGAAGCAGTAGCAGGGGGGAAATCTTAATTTCGCCGGGTTGGGACTCGGCTGCTGGGTAGGGCGTGGAGCAGCCTCGACATGGTGGCAATTGGGCTTGGGGAGCAGCAATCGCTGGCTGCTCTCCCCAGGAGATTCTGGATTTTTCGGCCAGCTTGAATCCGCTGGGCCCACCGGAATCGGTCTTGCAAGCTCTGACTCAGGCGCTGTCTGCAGCAGACCCGGTTGTAATCAGCCGCTACCCGGATCCCGACTATCGGGACTTGCGCATCTGTTTGGCCAACCATTGGGCCGTCGATCCTGAGTGGATCTTTGTGGGCAATGGGGCAGCGGAGTTGCTCACCTGGGCAGCCCGGGATGCGCAAGGGCGGGAGGTATGGCTGCCCCAGCCTGCTTTTGGGGATTATGCGCGGGCTCTGCGGGCAGCAGGGGCGACCATCAAGCCGCTGCCTTTTTTCCCCGGCCAGGGATCCGCCGGTTTTACCCTTCTGCAGGAACCCCTTCCGGTGGCAGGCAAGGGAAACCGGGTGCTCTGGCTGAACAACCCTCATAACCCGACGGGCCAGCTCATCCCGCAGCAAGACATCCTGCCTCTCCTGCCCCAGTTCGACCGGGTGGTGGTGGACGAGGCTTTTATGGACTTTTTGCCGGGGGAGCCCACCCTGAGCTTAAACTCCAGCCCGTCGGCAATGCCCCGCAGCCAAACCTTGATCCCCCACCTGGCGGCTCATCCCAACACCATCGTCATCCGTTCCCTCACCAAGTTCTTCACACTGCCCGGCTTGCGCATTGGCTTTGCGGTGGGGCACCCGGATCACTGGCAGCGCTGGCGACAGTGGCGGGATCCCTGGAGCGTCAACGGATTGGCGGGAGTGGCAGTGGCGGCAGCTTTGGCCGATGAGGACTTCCGCCGGCGCACCTTGGCCTGGCTACCCGTGGCCCGAGAGCATTTGTTCAGGGGTTTGCAAGCACTGCCCGGCTGGGATCCCTGGCCTGGTCAAGCCAATTTTGTGTTGGTGCGCTGCCCTGGCTCTGCCACGCAAATTCAGCGGGCGCTGCTGCAGCGGCACCGGATTCTGGTGCGGGATTGCCTGAGTTTTCCCGAGCTGGGAGATCGCTACCTGCGCATTGGCCTGCGCACCCTGCCGGAGCAGGAGCAGTTGTTATCCGCCTGCCGGGAGATCCTGGAGAATAGCTAGGGATTTTTCTGCGGGAGAAATTCTCATGCCCGAAGCTACCGCCTTCTGGCCGGAATGCAACGCCCCTATCGTGCGGGGGGTGGCCCATTACAGCGATCTGGAGTTGCTGCGGGCCTTTCAACGGCAGCCGGAGGTGGCCCGCTACTTCATCAGCCTGTTTTGCCGCTACTGCCAGTGGGTGGACGGGATCCTTGCCGAACATCTGCCGCCCGAGCAGTGGGCTGCCTATCGAGAGCAGGTTTGGTTGCGGCTTTACCTGCGCCTACAGCGCCTAGATGTCCACAGCCTTGTGGAAGAAGCGGCTGGCGAAGGGGATCCTGTGCTGCGACCCTGGCTGGCGGAGCAAACCCGTGAGCTGATCCAATCCTTGGATGGGATCCCCACCCACCCTCAAGCTTCTCACGGCCTCAACTCCACCAGAGGCGGGGCGAAGTCCTCTCTTTCACCGGCACTGGCCTGTTATTTGACTGCTGGTTTGGATACCTTGCCGGGGGATCTGCGCTTCATTCTGCTGCTGCGGGATCGGTTTGGCTGGTCACCGGTTCGCATTGCCGACCAACTCAAGGCTGACGGATACTACCTTGCTCCAGAAGATGTGGATGCCATCGTTGCCTCTGCCCGCCAGATCTTGCTTCAGAACCTACCGGCAGATGTGCGTGCCCTCTATCTGGAGGCAAAGCCCTAGAAGACTGCCATAGCCCTGTGGCATGGTGGTTTATGGCAAGGTATGGGGCGCTGGCAATCCTTGTTCCCAAGGTGGGTTCTCCTGTTAGGCTGTTTCCGGCTGTAACAGTGGATCGGCATTGTTTGCTCTCCGACTTTACATCAAGTTGAGTGTGGGCTGTCTATGAGTCCTTCTCCGCTTCCCCCAGACCCTACCCAACCCCTGTCTCCGGCACAGCAGTCCCATTCACATCCAGTTCCTCAACTTGCTCTTCAGGAGGCGCTGAGCCATCTGCATTTGGATGTGCTGAAAGAACTGGAGCGATTCCGCCTCTGGCAGCGTTTGCAGCGCATGGACTCTGTCCCGCCCCCACGAGCAGGTCAGCTTGGGAATACCAGCTCTGTACAGCGCCCTTCACCTGTGCTCATTCAAGAGGTGGTGGAAGACTTGGAAGAGGAAGAGATGCCGCGGCCCTCCGGGGCCTTTTCGCCCCTCTGGGTCTTGCTGCTGTGGGTGCTTTCCTGCGCGGGGATTGGCTTTGGGGTGCGCTGGCTGATCTGGCCGGAAGAACTGTCCCTGCCCCAAAGTGCTGCCAGCAGGGCGGAAGAAGGGATCCCTGCCCAGCTGGATTTGGCCCAGTTGCCCCTGATCCCACTGGAACCGGTGGAAGGGCAGGTGGGAGAGGAGTTCTATTCCGGTGGCTTGGATCCGGATCGGCTGGCGCTGGGCTTGACGGCCACCCCGGACTTGAAGGACGTACAGGTGGATCCTCTTCAAGGCGTTCCTAACCTGCTGGACAGCCTGCAAACTGACTTGGCCTTGGCTTCCAAGGAACCCTCTCCCCCCAGCTTGCAAACGGTGGAGCAGTTGGCAGCCAGCCTGGAGCGCCCGTCCCAACCTTCATCGCCTACTTCTGCGGGATCCCAGAACGTGGTGCCCCTAAGCGACAACAGCGTAGACTCTCTGGGGCCGAACCGCGGCGAGGGAACCTTCTTGGTGCTCACTACCTACTCAGGGGCAGAGAGCTTGGCACGTGCTCGAGAAGTTTCTGATGGGGCCTTTGTCAAAGATGTGAATGGCCAGAAGTTTGTGCAGTTGGCAGCATTTGAACAACTGGAATATGCCCGCTATCATGCGGAAACCCTGAAAAATAAGGGCTTTAACGTTACAATTGCTGAGCAGTAACTTTGGCCATCCCGTCACTGCTGACCTGCGCCAAAACCCAATTCATCCTGGTTGGCAGCAAACTTTGTATTTCAGGGATCCCATCTTGGGAGAAGAGCTGGAGTCGATCCCATTGTAGTCATTTCAAGTTAGGTTAAGACGCTTCCCAGCTGCTCAGCGGTGCCGCCCAAGCCTTCCACGCCGCTTCCGCGACCACCCCCAGGCAATGCGACGGAACAGTTTCATTCCTCATTACGGTCGTTTCATTCCAACTAGGACACTGCACTCACACCTAAAACAACACTAAAACAAACGTTAAATGCACAGGGCCAGAGGGCTTTTCAAGGACTCCGTCCCGCTGGCGCGATCAGCAGCCCAGGAGTCTCACCCTAACCTGAAATAACTGAAACGACTATAAAATGACTGCGGCCGGCTGAAGACCGGAAAGGGTCTTAAGTTGGTTCGGAATAACTGGCTATAGATCCCGAATCCAAGGGATCCGAGAGAGAGGTAGCCGCTGCCAGATCCCTTCACTTCCTTCTGGATCGAGCAGGCGCCAGGCCAGCAACCCGGTTGCCGAGAGGAAAACCAGGGCCAGCAACAACGCAAGGGCATTCTGTAGGCTTTTCAAAAAGGGCCAGAGGCGGGCTGTGCTCGGCCCCACCTGAGCAGCTCCAGACCGCTGCCGCGCCTGGGCGGGGGGGTTCCCGGAAGCTGGAGAGGAACTCAAGGGACGGGCAGGTGGAGCGAGGGTAGAGGACGTCAACTGGGCGGCAGGAATGGGTGGCCCTGGTAACCGATTCAAAGCCATAACCACAGCCTGAGGGCGCTGCTGCTGACGCATCCACCGGTTCAGCTCTGCCAGAGAGATGGCACAGAGGTTGTTGAGACCCAGACCCTGAATTCGCCCCACCAAAGGCCGGTCGTTGCTGACCAAAACCACCAGCGTTCCCGGCTGCTGCTGGGCCAGGGCATAGGCGCATTCGGCAATCGCTTCTTCCAAGCGTACCCTCATGGACTGATCGCCGGCACCGGCGCCACCCACCAAGGCACGGGCTTCTGAGACGGCAAACCCCAGGCTGGGCCAGTGGCGCAAAAACTCGCGGGCTGTCGACTCTTCCTGGGGATCAATGGCCTGCCGGGTCAGGCGTTCCAACTCGGCCATCACTGCCTGTGGCAGCACACACACCCCAAATCGAGCCCACTCTTGCCATAGAGCCAGACGACCGGCCAGGATCACCGGGCTATCGAAGACGAGGAGAGGCGGGATCTCGGCCATAGAACATGCCAGCGCTGGACTTAACCTCAATTGTGTAGCTTCCCCGAAGACTTGGGTAGCAGGGATCCCTCTGCCAGGCAGAGGCGGATGGCCAGCGGGTAGAGGCGGTGCTCCTGGGCCTGGATGCGCCGGTAAAGGGATTCCACGGTATCTTCGGGCAGAACCGGCACGGCTGCTTGGGCCACGATGGGGCCACTGTCCATTTCCAGGGTGACCCGATGAACGGTGCAGCCGGCGATTTTCACACCGCACTTCAGGGCTTGTTCGACGGCACGCAGGCCCTTGAAGCTGGGCAGCAGGCTGGGATGCAGGTTCAAGACGCGATCCGGGTAGGCAGACAACAACACCTGGGTAACCAGGCGCATCCACCCGGCCATGATCACCCATTCCACGTGATGCTGCCAGAGCACCTGGACAATGGCGGCGTCCAGATCTTCGCGACGGGGGTAGTCTCGGTGGTCGAGCAAGACGCAAGGGATCCCTCGCTTTTGGGCCCGCTGCCGCACATAAGCTTTGGGATTGTTGGTGATGACCACAGCAATCTGGGCCTGCAGTTCCCCAGCCTCAATGGCTTGAGCAATAGCTTCGAAATTGCTGCCATTGCCGGAAGCCAAAATGCCGAGGATCCCCGGTTGAGAGGGCACTGGGATCCCGTCGGGATCCGGCCAGAGTAAGCTGGGCGAGTTCATGAGCGCTTGGTGGGAAAGTCTGCAGCCCCGCTATTTTAAACCCAAACAGATTCCCTTCTGGTTCTGGCCAGGTTGATCCAGAGAGGGATCCAAAAACTTGACCGTCGCCGGCTTTGACAGGCGCACCCGCGCCATCGAGCGCTGCACGGATCAAGCCCAAGAGGAGCTGCGGGAGATGCCTCAAGAAATGCGGAAAATGCAGCAGGAGCATGACTCTAGTCAATAATAAGCTCAACTATACTGAAAATAATGTATAATATGTTCAGTACGGATTACTACCAG
>NZ_JANSIA010000058.1:0-18793 GCF_047461835.1 Synechococcus sp. R60.1
TCCTTGCCAGACAGCCGTTGCAACAGTTCTCTGCATCTGCGCCGCGAACTGCGGGTGCCCTTACTGGCTTTGCGTTGAAGTACCGCCCTCAACCGCGAGTGATGGTCTCGGACTTTGTTCAACTGCTGTCCATTCCAGTTATCTCCTTCCGATGTATGAGCAATATCCGTCCTTCCCAAATCCACGCCCAGCACTCTATCCGTGCCTTGCGGTGGGCACGGTTCCGTTTCCACACAGATTTGAATGGAGTAGAAACCGTCTTTGCGCTTGACCAGAGTGGCGGATTTGGGGTTGGAGCCTGCCAACTGTTCTCTCTGGTAACGGCCAATCGCCAGCTCAAAGCGCTCTCGACCCCCAACCGTGGTCAGCGACACCGTCCAGTCTTTCTCGCGAAACGAAAAGATACGGGCATCGTAGGTCGCAAAGCCTCTCTTGAACGCTTTGACCGGACGGTTTTTCTGTCGGGCAACTTTACGGGCACCGGCCAGCCATCTGCAGACCTGCTGGTCGCGTAAGCGGGACGTAGTCCTTGCCAAGTTACTGGACAAGCCGAACCGGGCCCGGATTTGGCGGTAGCACAGAGATTGAAGTTTAACGGCGTTAACTACCTTCTCTGGTGTGTTTTGGTTGACCCAGTTCAAGGCTTGGCCGAAAGCAGCCAAGGTCGCGTCCAATTTGGCGGCTTGCGACTGGGACACCTTGAGCTTGCAGGAGACGGTCAGGACTTGGGTCATGGTTCTATCGTAACTTCCGCATTCCTCCCGACCCTCGTCCTACGGACAGAGGGCGGGGCTCCTGCGCTAGTAAGCTGAACTTTCTGATCCTATCGCAGACGGGATCCCAGCGGAAAACGGCAGAGCCGGTGGCGCTGCCCCGACAAAATGGCCCCTGGGATCCACCGCAAAGGCAACCCCCAGCTCGATGAAGACGGGTACTGGGCTATCCCTTTGGGCAGAGCGGATGAAGTTCAAAGCCGTTATTGTTGGAAAGATTATTCAAAGACTCCCCCTGGTTTGCGCCAGCCCTGGGTTAGGCTATTGCCATCCCGGGGGAGCAAGAAACACCGCTGCTCTGCCCCAAAGTCCGCGAGTTGAGTTAAGGAAGGTTGAGGTGAAGGGGAGACTGACCTGCCATTTCCCTGTGCTGCTACTGGCCCTGCCTCTGTGGGGATCCCCGACCTGGGCCGGAGAGTATTTCACCGAGGAAGTCACCAGCCCCAGCCTGGAGATCGTTCACGGCTGGCGGCAGGAGGTGTACGGCATTGGGGTTACCATCACCAACACCAGCCTCGGCTCCTTTCGGGTGCCCTTGGAAATTGATATGGAGGATCGGACTAGCTGTGAGCGGGCCGACTTGGTGCTGACCAACAATCGCATCATGCCGATGGGATCCTTCCAAGATTGCATTCTCAACATCTTTCCCTACCTGGATAAGTTCATCAACCAAGAAGTCGCCAGCATCCGAGTCACCCTAAAAGGGCCAGCTCCCCTCCTGGAAATTCCGGTAGAGGAGTCGGATCGACTGATTTTGGCCCAGGTGGCCAACCAATCGCGGGAAGCCTTTGTTTTCTTTCAGCAGGAGTTGGCCCGTGTTTTGGAGCTGCTGAGGCAGTCGGATCCCAAGCAAAGCGAGACGGCCCCACAGCCTGGCACCCCAGTTCCGACCGCCACCCCAGCCGAGTCTGCCGCTAGCCCAGGAGATTTTGTAATCGTGGGATCCATTCGGGAAGAACGAGTGGGGGCCGGTAGCCGCCTAAGCGTGGAAGCGATCAACCGCAGCACCCGCACGGTTCTCAACGCCCGTGCTCGTTTCACCTTCTATCGGGGAGAAGAAGTTGTCGATACGCGAGTGGCAGCGTTTGAGCCCAGCGACGTGCCCCCCGGACAAAGGGCCTCCGCCAGTGTGCTGAAAACCGAGGCCAATTGGGATCGCGTTACGGTGACCTTCCAGTGGCAGTAGGGTTACTTCAGGGAGCCAAAGCGTTGCCGCGAATCAGGCTGCCCAGGGTTTTGACCGTGATCTTGAACTGCACCCAAGGGCTCATGGGCACTACCGTCTTGTAGAGGTAGCTGTCAAAGGTCATCCTCTGCACGTCCCGGTCGGCGCACATCTCCACAAAGGCTTCGCGGGTGGCATTGGAACGGTAGAACACCCGCTGCAGGATGTCCAAGACCTTGTAGGTCAGGCCGTACTGGCGATCCCAGCGCTTGAGATACAGTTTTAGATCCTCCTCTGTGGGAATGCGCTTGCCACCGTTGGAGGTCTCGACGATGGTCTCGGCGCACATGCGGCCTGACTTGGCGGCAAAATAGATCCCTTCGCCGCTGGATTTGGTGACGTATCCCGCCGCATCTCCCACCAAAGCAGCACGGCCCACCACACGGCGCGGACGGGGATGCTCTGGGATCGGATGGGCTTCCACCTTGATCACCTGGCCGCCGCGGATACGCTCGGCAGCACGGGCGCGGATCCCAGCTTGCAACTTTTGGATGTGGGCTTGGTTTGCCCTCATGGTGCCGGTGCCCACGGCTACATGGTTGGACTTGGGAAACACCCAGGCATAAAAGTCTGGAGAAACATCGTCCCCCACATACATTTCTGCCCGCTCTGCGTAGTAGGCCATTTTGTCGTCCGGGAGCCGGATGCGCTCCTGAAAGGCCAGCGCATAGTTATAGTCTCCAGCACCAATGGCTTCTGCCACCTTGGAGTGGAACCCATCCGCCCCGATCACCACATCCACAGCCAAAGAACGCGGCACCCCTTGCCTCGATCCGTCGGAAAAATCGTTGTAGTGCAGGATGTAGGGATCCCGGCCATTCTGGGGGATTTCCAGATGCATTACCTTGCCGTTGATCAGCTCCGCCCCTTTTTGGTGGGCACGATTGCGCAAGAAGGCATCCAAGATCTCGCGGCGGCACATGCCGATGTACTCGTTTTCTTTTTCGAGGGCGATATCCACCTCATAGTTGGAAGGGGAGATCATCTTCATCTTGCGCACTTTGCGGTCGATGATCCCCTCGGGGAGGTCGAACTCGGAGACCATACAGAGGGGAATGGCGCCCCCGCAGGGCTTGGCGTTGTCCAGCTTCCGCTCAAACAAAAAGGTTTCAATTCCCGCTTGGGCTAGAACTTCAGCAGCAGAGGCTCCGGCTGGGCCGCCCCCCACAACAGCAACTCTCAGACTCAAGGTGCTCTCCTCGATGCAAGTGCAACTGGCTCATCAGACAGCAGGCATCCTACCACAGCTCCTCAGAAGCATTGCGGACCTTGACGAAGTGTTGCAGAGTGGAGGGCTCGCGCTCGCTGTGTTTCTACAAAAGGCCCCGCCGCATTTGATCCCAGAGGTTGAGATAGGACTCGGCTTCGGCTGAGCTCAGGGGGCGCCAGATCTCCGAGCGTTGCCAAGTGGAGATTTGCAAGTCGGCTCTGTGTTGCAGGCGGGGGGCAAGTTGAGCCAAATCCAGCGGCAAAACCGAAGGGATCCCGCTCAGATTGACCAAGCGGGGGGCAAATTCAGGATTCAAGACAAAATCAAGCCAGTCAGCCAACAGGGATCCGGAATCCGTCTGGGTTGATTCTGTGTGGGCATTGTCTTCGACGTGGGGTCGCACCCAGACATCCCACCAGATGGCGGATCCGGAGGCCGGGATCACCACTGCCAGCTCAGGGTAGTTGGCTTGGGTGGCGTAGAGATCCTGCGACCAGCCCACGGCCACCCAGCTATCGGCCAAGCGCAAGATGGGCAGGTAGTCGGAAGAGGTGTAAGTTAAAACCTGGCGATGCAGGGATCCCAGCTCTTGACGTAATTCCACATCCTCAGGGTTGAGGGGATCGTTGTAGGAGCGGCCCATTTTCTTTAGGGTTAGCCCAATCACCTCCCGCGGATGATCCGGCAGAGTCAGTTTGCCGGCCAGCTCAGGCCGCCACAGATCCGCCCAGTCCCGAATGGGCTCCCTCACCCGATCCCGGCGGTAGGCAATGGCCGTTACCCCCCAGCGCCAGGGCACACCCCAAATCTGCCCCTCCCGGAGTGCCGCAGCTTGCCAACGGGGATCCAGATTCTGCCATCGTTCTCCCAGCAGGCTTTCCGGTAGCGGATCCAGCCAACCGGCAGCAATGGCCCGATCCAAAGCGTCGGCCCCCAACAAACTCAAAGCCGCCACCGGCAGCCGCCGCCGGAACCATCCCCCCGGATCCCACCAGGCCGGATCAGCCGGCTGAACACTTTGCCGGAGATAGGCCAACAACTGATCCCGACTATCCAACAGTTGCAGCCGAAAGCGGGCCTGAGTCCTGCGGCGAAACTCGTTGAGCAGACTGGCAGGGATCCCTTGCTTGAGCGCCACGACAAGAGGCAGGTGTGCATCCGGCCCCCCACATCCTGCCGCCATTAGCCCCAGCAGGATCCCCTGTAGAAGCTCACGTCGGCTCAGCCGTATCTCGCCCACGACAGTACCGCTCCACCAGAATGAGAGCCACCAGATCATCGTAAGCCTTGGCGGGCACCCGCATCCCCTTGGGCAACAGCCGCTCCCATCCCTGCGGTGGGTGAAAATCCCAGTAGCGCTGACGGGCCTCTTGGGAGCTGTGCCGCTCATCCACCAGGACAATCTGCTGCGGGGGGAGGATCGATTCCAGTTGAGACTTCCAGGCTTGGGCCGTCGTCTGATTGCCCAGGATCACTTGCTCCGCCTGAAACTGTTGCCGGAGCGTTTGTAGTCTAGACAGCGCTGCCGCGGAAGGGACCACCTCCCGGTGTAAAACCTTCAGCTCCGTTTGCGTAAACACCTGCACCACAGCAATGCCGCATTTGTCGCGCCCTGGGTCGAAACCGATCAGCACTCGTTGGCCCTTCAGTCTTGCCGGGTGGAGTGGATCCGTCATCCCTCGGGACGCCCCGCCTGCTGAGCCCCAGAAGAGCCGGGTTGACCGGAAGCTTCTGCCATCAGAAAACTCACCCGCAATGGCCCCGCTGTGTAGATGTCGGTGTCGGCAACCAGCTTCACATCCAGAGGGGTGGTGCTCTGGCGGAGATGCTGCACAACCTCCAGAAACTTGACCTGGGAGAACTCCCCCACAGTGCCGGTGATGGGATCCGAGAGGAGCCCCTCCTCCTGCGAGCGCTGATTGGCCTGGTTCAGCAGCCCCAGCAGTTGCTGTTGGATCTGATTTTCGCTCAAACCCGGTTGAATCACCCCGTGGGCCAGCACGGATCCCTTGGCGAAAATCCGCTGGTTGGGGTAAATCTGCACGAGCACAGGCACAGGCTCCCCCTTGAGCCGGTTGGTAACAGAGAGAATGCGCACCGCCCAGCTACCGGGCTCTTGCAACTTCTCCAAGGCTTGATCGGCATCCTCGCGGCGGATCAAGATCGCGTTTTCCAGAGGGGGCATGGGCTGGGATCCAAGGGCAAGGGCTCGCTGTTCCGCCTGGGCCAAAAGGTGCTCAAACTGCCGCCGGATCGCCTCTGGTTTTGCCCCCCTTGGAGCCTCCACAACCCCCGTTGCCAAGACTTCCCCCGCCAAGATGGCCAGTTCCCCCCGCCGCAGCCGCACCGCCAATTGGTTGAGCTGCTCGATCTCCTGCTCAAGCTGGTTTTTCTGGTTCTCCAGTTGGGTTAAGGCCGCCTGCACCACATCCAGGGAGCGCTCCAGCTGATCCCGATCCAGTTGCAGGGCTTGTTTTTGCGACTCCAGGGTAGCGATCACCTGGCGAGCCGACTCCACCTCTGCCTTCACTGCCTCCAACTCGGCATGGGCTCGATCCAAACTGGGCTGCACCTTGGCCAGTTGCTCGTTGGCTGCCGCCAGCTTGGCCTCCGCCTCCTGCCGCTCCTGCAGCGCCACTGCCAGCTGATCGCGCACTTCGCTCAGGCGGGTTTGGGCTGCCGACTGCTGGGTGCGAAATTGATCTAGATCCACCTTGAGGTGGTCTCGCTCAACCCTGAGAGCGGCATTTTCCGCTTCCAAGAGGGCTTTTTGGCGGTTGAGGGCCCGCAGCTCTTGCTCCGCCTGGGCAATTTGGTTGGTGTAGCTGAACAGGGCCTCCGACAGGGAGCGGTTGAGGAGCAGCAGCGTGCCCAAGGTCAGCGCGGAGATGCTCACACCGGTCACCACGGCCACCAGAATGGCGGTATGGCGGGGGCGCAGGTTAAACCAGGTAAGGCGCTTTTTGCCAATGCGGTAGCCCACCCGATCCCCAACAACGGCAATCAGGCCACTGACAACCAACATGTAGAGGATCAGCAGTACGCCTTGCATATTCGCGGATCCCTGCCATGGAAATCTTAGCAAGGTTGCCCTGAGGATTTTGCAAGTTGCTGGGAGATAGATTTCGGCGCTGTTTTGTAGGGATTTTTGGGGGTTCTAATCCGCGTAGAGGAGCCGCTCCACCGCCGCCACAATATCTGCAGGTTGCACGATGGTGGCCGCCTCCAGCGTGCCGTTGTAGGGGGTGGGAATGTCCTGCGAAGCCAAACGCATCACCGGCGCATCCAGCTCATCGAACAGTTCTTCCATGATGCGAGCTGTCAGTTCCGCTCCAATGCCACCCGATTTCATGTCTTCCTCAACAATGATCACCCGATGGGTTTTGCGCACCGAAGCGGCAATGGTTCCCATATCTAAAGGTTTCAGCGAGATTAAATCGATCACCTCAGGGTCGATCTCCTGCTGCACCAAAGTGTCCACGGCCTTGAGCACGTGGTAGCGCATGCGGGAGTAGGTGAGCAGAGTAACATCGGAGCCGGATCGGACGATTTCGGCTTTGTCCAGAGGCAAAAGGTATTCCTCTTCTGGCAGATCTTCTTTCAAGTTGTACAGGAGCACATGCTCGAAAAAGAGAACGGGGTTGTCGTCGCGGATGGCGGACTTGAGCAAGCCCTTGGCATTATAGGGAGTTGAACAGGCCACGATCTTAAGCCCGGGCACCGCTTGGAAGTAGGCCTCTAGCCGCTGCGAGTGTTCTGCTCCCAACTGACGACCCACCCCGCCCGGCCCGCGGATGACCATCGGGATCTTGAAATTGCCCCCGGAAGTGTAGCGCAGCATACCGGCATTGTTGGCAATTTGGTTGAAGGCCAGCAGCAGAAAGCCCATGTTCATCCCTTCCACCACCGGGCGCAAGCCGGTCATGGCTGCCCCGATGGCCAGGCCGGTGAAGCTGTTCTCGCAAATGGGGGTATCCAGCAGGCGCATCTCCCCGTACTTGCGATACAGGTCTTTGGTGACTTTGTAGGAGCCGCCGTAATGGCCGACATCTTCTCCCAAAACAAATACGTTGGGATCCCGGGCCATTTCTTCGTCGAGGGCAGCACGCAAGGCGTTGTAAAGGAATGTCTCGGCCATAGAGGTTCAATATCGCTAAACCCTCATTAAACCATTTTGCCGGCATGGATCCCCTTGCAGCTGACTTGATAGGCTGAGCTCAGAATTCTTGCTCAAAGGGATGGCGACCTTCCCCACAGCTTTCCTCAGCACTCTCTTTCCCCTGGAACATGGGGATCGTCCGTCTTCTCAAGAAAAGACACCATGAGCATTCCACGGCCCAAACTGGCGCTGACCTTGGGGGATCCCGCGGGAATTGGGCCGGAAATTGTGCTCAAGGCGCTGGCGGATCCTGAGGTGCAGTCTTGCGCCCACATCACGGTTGTAGGGGATCGGCAGGTTCTAGAAGCCACCTATCGCCTGCTGAGAGATCGGTCGCCGGCTCCATTGGCCCATCCGGCAGGGATCCCGATGCTGGAATGCGACACAGGCTTTCGGTTACAGCCTGGCTGTATTGGTCAAGGGGATGCTGACAGTGGTGGGGTCAGTTTTGTTTACCTGAAAACGGCAGTCGAACAGACGCTGCGGGGCGAGTTTCAGGGGATCGTGACAGCGCCCATCGCCAAGTATCTCTGGCATCGAGCCGGCCATCGGTTCCCTGGCCAAACGGAAGTTTTGGCCCAACTGAGTGGGTCTGAACGCTACGGGATGCTGTTTGTCGCCCGTTCCCCCCACAGTGGCTGGCAGATGCGGGTTTTGCTGGCCACCACCCATATTCCCCTCGGCCAGGTGCCCACCGTGCTGACCCCAGAGCGGGTGCGGACAGCGCTGGATTTGCTGGTGGGATCCCTGCGCCACACCTTTGGGATCCGGGATCCTGTGATTGCAGTAGCCGGCCTGAATCCCCATGCCGGCGAACAGGGGCAACTGGGATCGGAGGAAAAAGAATGGCTGACCGAGCTGCTGCGCACCTATGCCCACGCCCAAATTTGGGGGCCGCTTCCCCCCGACACCATGTGGCTGGCTCCCGCGCAAGCCTGGTATGGCCAGGGATCCCCAACTGTGGCAGATGCCTACTTGGCTCTCTATCATGATCAAGGTTTGATCCCGGTGAAGATGCTGGCTTTTGACCGGGCGGTTAACCTGACAATTGGGCTGCCGTTTGTTCGCACCTCTCCCGATCATGGCACCGCCTTCGACATTGCCGGCCAAGGGGTGGCCCGATGCGAGAGCCTCAAGCAGGCGATCCTGCTGGCGGCAGAACTGCTGGGCAAAAACCCCTCCTGAGGGAAATGCCGTCTGTACCCGACAATCTGAGGCCGTTTCTCGTTTCCAGGGGGTGGCTTGATGGAAGTTGCCGGTGCTACCTCAACCGGAATGCTTTACCGTCGCTTTGGGCGCACCCAACAGCTGGTCTCGGTTTTTTCTCTGGGCAGCATGCGCTTGGTCAATGTGCCCAGGGATCAAGCTCAGGCAACCGTTGAGGCAGCCCTAGCCGCAGGGATCAACCACATCGAAACGGCTCAGGCTTATGGCCATGCCGAGGTGCTCTTGGGCGAGATTTTGCAAACCCTGCCCTTTTCACGCCATCAGTTGATTCTGACCAGCAAACTCACTCCCACAGATGGGTTGCGAGAGCGGCTTCAGGGATCCCTGCGCCGTCTGCGGGTGGATTACTTGGATCAATTTGCCTTTCATGGCATCAACCTGCCGGAACATCTGGAGTGGGTGCTGCAGAAAGGGCTGCCGATTCTCAAGCAGATGCAGCAGGAAGGCTGGGTGCGCCACATTGGGTTTTCCACCCATGGATCCCTGGAGTTAATTTTGCAGGCCATCCAGACAGGATGCTTTGACTTTGTTAATTTGCACCATCACTTTTTCCAACAGCGCAATGCACCGGCCCTAGAAGCGGCTGCCCAGCAAGATATGGGCGTGTTCATCATTTCTCCTGCCGATAAAGGGGGAATGCTCTATCGCCCGCCCCAACACCTGCAGGAGTGCTGTGCACCTTTCAGCCCCTTGGAGTTTGCCTATCGTTTTTTGCTGGCGGATCCCCGTGTTCACACCCTCAGCCTGGGCATCACTCATCCTGAGGAGCTACAGGTGGCCTTGTCGGCTTTACAGGATCCCGACCGTTGGTGGGTGGATGGCCCTCAGATTCAGGAGCGGTTGCGCCAAGCCGAGCAGGAACGCTTGGGATCCAGCCGCTGCACCCAGTGCTACGCCTGCCTGCCCTGCCCAGAAGGGATCCACATTCCCGAAGTGCTGCGTTTGCGCAACTTGGCCATTGCCCACGAAATGACGGAGTTTGCTCGGTACCGCTACAACATGTTCGGCCAAGCTGGGCATTGGTTTCCGGGGTCACTTGCCGACCGCTGTACCGAATGCGGTGACTGCTTACCCCGCTGCCCAGAACATCTGCCTATCCCGGAGTTGCTGGCCGAAGCCCACCAGTTGCTGCATCGCTCTCCAATCCGGCGGCTCTGGGAATGACCATTCCCCCTATCCTGTTTGGCTGAGCTTAACTCCACTTATAATCGGATGGAGTTTATCGATTGCATCACAAGGCGAGGCATCGGAGTGAATAGTCAGAGCCAAGACCGCTTAGACCGGGTGGAACAACTGCTGGCTTGGACGGCTGAACAGACTGCTGCCAACAGCCGAGAAATCCGGGAGCTCTGCCAATCGGTCCAGGAGCTGCGCCAGTCCATCCAAGAAAGCCGCGCCCAGTCTGCCGAGGAGAACGCCGCCCGTCTGCGGGAAATCGAGGAGCTGCGTCAGTCCATCCAAGAAAGCCGCACCCAGTCTGCCGAGGAGAACGCCGCCCGTCTGCGGGAAATCGAGGAGCTGCGTCAGTCCATCCAAGAAAGCCGCACCCAGTCTGCCGAGGAGAACGCCGCCCGTCTGCGGGAAATCGAGGAGCTGCGTCAGTCCATCCAAGAAAGCCGCGCCGAATTTGCCGAACAAGCTGCTGCCCAAGCTCAAAGCCTGCGAGAGCTACAGCAAGTTGTCAGCGAGACCCGCTCTGACTTAGCTCACCTTGCCGAGTGGGCAGAGGAAGTGACTCAAGCTCTGGTTACCCTCACCGCCCTACAACGAGAGCACGAACGCGCCATTCAGGCCATCAACCAACGGCAGGCGGAAACGGATCAGAGGTTCAACGTTCTCCTTGAAGAAGTGCGCTATCTGATTCGCAGGCAAGGCTCTGACGGAAATCCTCCCCCCTCGTTGCCCTGAGCACTGGGATCCCTTCGGAACTGCGAAGACAGTCCTAATCTTCATCCACTTCCCACTCCAACAGGTGTGCATAGGGAGCCACTAAGTGGGGAGCATAAAAGGCAACGGCTCGAAGGGCATGCCAGTCTTCCAAGCAGCCAAAGACGGTCGGATACTCATTGCGCTCCAACCGCTCTGCAATTGCCGCCACCTCAGCTTCAGTAAACTGGCGGGGATCCATCCCCTTAGCAGGGGCTTCCACTTTGGACTTGGATCGGGCAGACATAGGCAGCCTGAACACGCTACAAGCCGATCTTAGCCTCTTCCTTTTTGCCCGGCCGACTTTGAAAAAACTTGACACACTCCCCACCTCAATCGCTTGCTTCTTGCGCAGTTGTGAGGACGGGGCCTCAGACTTAACTTTTGGGCAAGCCGGGCCGTGGGCTCCCAAACTCTGAAAAGGGATCCCCATTCCCCCAGTTTCGTGGCAAGGTGAGGACAAATACCCCATTGGAGGCTGCCATGGAGAGCAAGATCCCCGCCCGCGATGTCCAAGTTGCCCTTATCGGCCCGTCCACGTTGGTTCTCCGCTCCCGCACCTGGGATCGCCTGAAGTTTGAGCTGGAATACGCTCGGCAACGGGGCACCACTGCCAATAGCTACCTCATCCAGGCCCGCCAAACCCTTCTCATCGATCCTCCGGGGGAATCGTTCACCAGCATCTTTTTAGAAGAGCTGGCCCAACACCAGTACCTACAGCGGTTGGACTTTATTTTGCTCAGCCACGTCAACTTTAACCGCATTGCCACTCTCAAAGCCCTATTGCCTCTGGCTCCCTACGCGATGGTGCTCTGCTCCAAACCGGGATCCATTACGCTACGGGCTGCCTTTGAAGAGATGGATCCCTTGCCCCGCAGTCGCGACGAAGAAGAAGCCGCCGATCTGGGCATTTTCTACAATGGCGACCAGTCTTTCCGTTTGCAGGTCATCCGAGATGGGGATCGCCTGGATCTGGGGGAAGGGCATGAGTTGCACTTTCGCACCGTGCCCACACCCCGCCACCCCGATGCCCTCTGTGCCTACGATCCGGCTACCGGGATCCTCTACACCGATAAGCTGTTCGGCGCCCACGTGTGCGATGAGCAAGTGTTTGACGAGCATTGGCGGCAGCTCAGCGAAGACCGTCGCTACTACTTCGACTGCTTGCACCGCAACCAATTGCCCCAGGTGAAGGCAGCCCTGGCCAAGTTGGAAGAATTTCCCGCCCAAATCTATGCCCCTGCCCACGGCCCCTTGGTGCGCCACAGCCTGCGGCGGTTGCGGTTGGACTACCACACTTGGTGCGAGGAGGATCCCGGCGAGCAGCGGGTAGCTCTCCTATACACTTCTGCTTACGGGAATACAGGTTTGATGGCCATGGCCATAGCCCAAGGGCTGGAGCGGGCCGGCGTTAAGGTGGAGCGGATCAACTGCGAATGGGCCACCCCGGAAGAGATTGCCCAGGCTCTGGAGCGCTGCCAAGGGTTTGTTATCGGATCCCCGACCTTGGCTGGCCATCCCCCGGTGCAAATTCAAACCGCCCTCGGCATCATCCTTTCTTCGGTTCCCACCACCCGGTTAGCCGGGGTTTTTGGCTCCTACGGCTGGAGCGGAGAAGCGGTGGATCTCATCGAGAGTAAGTTGCTCAATGCCGGCTTTTCCTTGGGGTTTGAGACGATCCGCGCCAAGTTTAAGCCCACCCCTGAAATCCTGGAAGCCTGTCAAGAGGCGGGATCCCAGTTTGCTCAGGCCCTGCGCAAAGCCAAACGAGCCCGCGCCCCTCGCCAAACCAGCAGCGAAACTCAGGCGGATCGGGTTGGGCAAGCCCTGAGCCGGGTGGTGGGATCCCTGTGTGTAGTCACCGCCCTGCAAGGAGAGACCCGCCGCGGCTTCCTCACCTGGTCGGTGGCCCAGGCTAGCTTCAATCCGCCGGGGCTAACCCTGTCGGTGAACAAGGAACAAGAAGCCGAATTGCTGACCTATCCCCAGGCCCCCTTTGTGCTTAACATCTTGCGGGAAGGCAAGGGCAGCAACTTGCAGCGGCACTTTCAGCGACCTCAACGGCCCGGAGAAGATCGCTTTGCCGGCTTGGCCACGGCCACTGCTGAGAATGGCTGCCCCATTTTGTTGGATGCCTTAGCTTACCTGGAGTGCCGTGTCAAAACTTGGATGGACTGCGGGGATCGCTACCTGGTCTATGCCGAGGTGGAACGGGGCAAGGTGCTGGATCCCACGGGGGTTACGGCCATGCGGCGGGGGTAGTGTATTGGAGAACAAAGATTTGTTGTGGAGTTTTGTTGTGGAGTCAATGCTAACTGGATCCCGTCGATCACCTTGAGCTGACGATCTGCTCGGCAAATTTCCGGCTCTTGTTGAGGGGCAAATATCAAAACAGAGTAATCGTCTAAATCCACCATCCACCCTAATTTGCTGCCGTGCTTTAGGCAATGCAGGATATTATCGATTACACGGCTTACCCTTTGACCCGGCGAAAGAATTTCGATAATCCAGTCGGGTGCTGCGGTGAAGTCATCCTCTGGCTCGCCTGTTTCACTTAGGCGAGTTCGATCCCACGCAATTACGGCAATATCGGGAACAATGGAACGACCGGAAAAAGTGCAACGCAGTTCGGGCAGGGCAGTATAGTCGGTGGTGCTGCCGTCAACCTCAGCCAAAAGGCGTTTTTGCAAAATGGAATGGCGGACTTTGGGCAGCGGTTTTTGAATGGCAACTCCATCCACGTACTCCCATGCCGGAGACTCTTCTATGTGAGGCAACTTGAGGAAGTCTTCAAGAGTGAGAGCCAAATCTAGGCGAGTGGTCATAGGTTTAGGCAAAGCCCCCCCGGATCCCTGCCAGTAATGTATCCCAAAGCGAGGGGAAGAAGTGGAATTAAAATTGCGGCAATTCGGGTAGATGTAGCGTAAAAGTCGTCCAACCAGCAGAGCTGTTGACCTCAATGGATCCCCTCAGTTGATCCACCATCTGTTTTGCCAAGGCCAAGCCTAAACCCGTGCCCCCTTCTTTCCAAGGATCATGGCTGGGGATCCGGTAAAAACGCTCGAAAATGCGGGTGAGTTCCTCAGCCGGGATCTCTTGGCTATTCCTGACTTGGATGCGAGTTCGGTTGGCCTCAACCCTGACTTCTAGGCGGATGGATCCCTGGCCGGGGGTGTATTTCACCGCGTTGTGTAGCAGCTCCCGCAGGATACGCCCCAAAAGGAGAGGATCTGTGGTGATGCTGCTCTCCAGAGGCACGTTGGCTTGAAAGGTTTGCCCCTTAGTACGGGCGCGTTCGCCAATAGCCAACAGCAAATCCCCCAACAAGGCTTCCCAGGTCAGCGTTTGCAGATTCAAAGCATAGGCTCCTGCCTCTAGCCGCTGCAAATCCAACAGGTCATTGATCAGCTCGATCTCCCGTTGGCATTCCCGCTGGGCGATGGATAGGTACTGGGCCTGCTTCTCCCTCGCAGGGGCAACTTGCAGCATGTGCAACGCCATTTTCATGCTGGCTAGAGGAGTGCGCAACTCGTGGCTGACAGTGCTGATGAAATCGTCTTTCAAGCGGTTGAGGCGCTCTAGGGCTTGCACCTGCTCTTGGGCCGCTCGGAACAGGCGGGCCTGGCGCAGCCCGATGGCGCACTGATTGGCCACCTGCTGGATAAGCTGCATCTCCTGCTGGTCGAAAGAACGCTCAGCTGAGCGAAAGATCCACAGATCCCCTAGCACTTGGCCTTTATCCGGCAGGGGGCAAGCCATGACCACCTGGCGCTTTTCCACTGTCTTTTCTGGACAGTAGAAGCAAAAAAGGCAGGGCTGTCCTGCGAGCAATTGTTGATGAACATCGTCGTAAGGCCCACCCTTTATGGATATGGAAATGTTCAGGGAGGAATTGGAGCGGGGGCAGTACTCGTAGCTGATGGTGGAAAGGGTGAGATCGGCGTTGTAAAGGCCAATATCGCAGCCATCTGCATTTAGGTTTTCTCCCAGCTCGCGCAGAGCGGTGTTGAGAATTTCAGCTTCATCCAGAGAGTCGCGCACCCGGTCAGTGATGCGTTTCAGCAGGGCCTCAAATTGCAGGGATCGCTGCAACTCAGAGGTGCGTTGCCGAACCTTTTCTTCCAAGGTTTGATTGAGGGCTTGCAGTTGTTCATATAACTGGGCCTGTTGCAACGCGATGGCTAATTGATCGCTCAGCTCTTGTAAAAGCCGGATTTCCCACTCTTGCCAAGGGCGGCTGGATTGGCAGTGCTGTGCCACCAGAAGGCCCCAGAGATCCTCTCCCCGCCGAATTGGGATCACCAAGTTGGCTTGGGCCTGGAAAGATTCCAAGAGCTCCCGATAGCAAGGATCCAAATTGGCCGTCGCCACGTTGGCTATGGCTTGCACAAAGCCCTCTTGGTACTTGCGGTAGCAAGGATCCTGGCGAAGGCAAGCATCCCACACCCGGCGGCCCAGGTGGCTGGGCCAGGGATCCGCTACCGACTCAGCAGCTACAAACCCCCCTACACCTTCCTGCAACTGATAGATCATCACCCGATCTACCTGGAGAAACTCTCGCACTTCCGCAACCGTTGTTTCCAAGAGGGTTTGCAAGTCCAAAGCTTGGCGGATCCGCCGCAATAAGGCCCCCAACAGTCGCTCCCGCTCTGCCTCTTGCCGAAGCACTTCTTGAGCTTCTTTGAGGGGGGTGATGTCCACAACAACACCGCAAACGGCATAGGGATCCCCTTGCTGATCCCGCAGGGCAAATTTGGTGACCCACCTCGATATTTCTCGACCGTTACGAGAAACGACACTCTCACAGCTAATCGGATCAGGGGACTGGATAGCCCTTTGATCTTGCTCTCGAAACTTGAGGGCATCTTCTGGCGGAAAGAGTTCGGCATCGATTTTGCCGAGGATCTCTTCCTGGTTACACCCTTGCTGCAAATAGGCAGTGTTTACCTGTAAGTAGCGCCCCTCCAAATCTTTGAGAAAGATGGGAAAAGGGATCCCGTCCAGAATGGCCCTAAGCCGGGCCTCACTTTCTTGTAGAGCCAGCTCTGCTTCTTTCTGCTCCGTAATATCTTCGGTAATGCCTGCGATGTGAACGACTTCCTGCTGCTCGTTCAAGACAGGGTAACAAGAGGTACGCAACCAGCGCAGCCTGCCATCTGGGTGGAAAATCCGATAGGTAACTGACATTTTGCCTTGGGTGGCAAGAGACAGGGTTTCCATCACTCTTGGCAGATCCTCTGGGTGGATCCTTTCCTTCCACAGATCCGGCTGGCGATAAAGCTCCTCTGGTGTATATCCGAAAATCTGTTCACAACGAGGACTTTTGTAAAGAGCGCGGCTAAAGTCTGCCGACTGTAGGAAGAAAGTCACCGGTACAGCCTCTGCAATTTCTCGGAAGCGGGCTTCGCTCTCTCGCAAAGCCAGTTCCACCTGCTTTTGTTGGGTGATATCGCGGGTACTGGAAACGATCCCCTGAACCAAAGGATCATCCAAGAGATTGGTGCAGAGGCTCTCCAGCCACACCCAATGGCCGTCGGCGTGTTGGGCCCGGTAAATAAAGCTGAGTGTCTCGCCAGGTCGAGCCTTGAGTTGCTCAAGAGCATTAGCAACGTTCTGCCGATCCTCGGGGTGAACCCAATCCAAGGGTACGGCCTCTCCCTGATTGGGAGCACGCCCCAAAATTTTCTCAGCAGCCGGAGGATTTAAGGTATGCAGCAGACCTTGGGCATCGATCCGACACAAAATGTCGTGGCTGTTGTTGAGGAAGGCGCGAAAACGCTCTTCTTGTTCCCACACCTCCTGTTCCAGCCGCTTTTGTTCGGTGATATCTAGGACAATGCCGAGAAGCCCTAATCCTTTAGACTGATCCTGAAGCTTTACAGCGAAGCGATAGGTGTAGCGCTCCTGGCCTTGAATCATTTCCTTACCTTCGAATTGGCAAAACCCTTGCCGCTCTAGATCGGCTAGAACTTGAGAGGTGTACTCCGGCCAGTGGGGATGTTGCTGAGCCACCTCCTCCAGAGAAGTACCCAGCAGATCGCCAAACCAGGCGCGGTCAGTGGCATTTTGCAAAATTAGCACTCCCTGGGGATCCCTGGCCCACACCGCCAATGGCAGGGCATCCAACAAGGTGCGCAGTTGGGCCTCCCGCAGCCGCAGGTTTTCTTCCAACTGTTTCTTCTCGGTAATGTCTCGGCCCACGCCGCGAATAAACTGCAAGCGGCCCCGCCAGTCAAAAATGCCTTGGTTGATCCACTCAAACCAGCGCGTCTGCCCCGACGCATCCGATACCCTGCCAACTCGGGTGAAGGTAGGCTGCTGAGGGGTGAGCTGGGCTATCTTTTGCCGCACCTGCTCTTGCTCTTCTGCCGGCAGCACGTCGATCCAGCGCCTGCCCCGCCAATCCCCCAAGATTTTCTGGCAAGCTTCGTTACATTCCACCACCGTCGTATCTGCACGCGCCAGCATGATGACATCGGGAAAACCCACCTGATCCCGCTGCAGCCAGCGCTTTTGCCAGTACATCACCACGGCCAGTGAGGATCCCCAAAGGAGCAGCCAAAGCCATCCGGGCAGAGTGTTTCGGTCGAGTAAGGTGTTTAGGTTGACTAGATTCCAGGAGACGCTCATAATTACATAATTAAGTAAGTGTATGGAGTGTCAAAGCTTACAAGGAATCCCAGTAGCATTTCTAACCCAGGATCAAGCACTGTGCCAACAATTCCCCATCTCCCCGAAAAGGAGAGCAAAGTTTGAGTCTACTGGAACGGTGGGGCAGTATCCTCGAAAAGGGGGCTTTCAGGGTGAAGAGTTGTTTCTTAGGTTTCCTAAGTGTTCGGATAGATAGTTCTGAATCCAGCGCACCAGCCGCTGAGAGAGCACGAAAGCCTCCGGATCATCCCCCTTGATGCTCACTTGGCTATGGAAGCAAGCGATGATCTCCTCTTTCAGCTCCTGCTCAGAAGGATCTCCGCGAAACTGCAACCGCACCTGACTTTGTACCTGGAAACTCTCTTGAGCTTGGTTGTCCAAAACCTCCTGGCCTACCCGATGTACCCGCACCCCTTGCAACTGGGCCAAGGGATAAGAAAACACTTGCTGCCGCCAAAAGCCCCAAGGGCCACCCAGCCGGGTCAAGGTCACCCGTTGGCTTTGGCAATCTAGATTCAGGATCTGCCCCAACCCCCAAGGGATCCCAGCCCACAGGCCCATCCCCACAGCCACCAACCCCAACAGCGGCGAACGAGCCCACAGTTGGGATCCCAAAATTAGCAGCACCAAGCCCCCTGCCGCCCGCCAAGCCAGTTGCTGGGAAGTGAACCGTTGTAGGGCAATGCGCAGCCGTTTGGGATTGCGCTCCAGAACCTGCGGATAAACCAATGCCATGAAATGGGATCCCACTGCTTAGGCTAGCTTAACAGGGGTTGCTTTTCCCTAGGCGCTGAAGGCATCTTATCCGGGCATTGCGTTGGTGAAAAACTACAACTCCGGCTCGGCAAAAAACTCTGATAAATCCAGCGCAAATCCAGGGATCACCTCTCCACCTTCCAGGATGTCGCCGGGTTTCTTCAATGCTTCAGGCTCAGGCCGGCGATAGACCAGAACGTATTTCTCTTCAGGATGAATGATCCAGACCAGCCGGGATCCATTCTCGAAATACTCAACAACCTTGTCGTGGATCTCTCCAATGGTGTTGGCATCGGAGAGAACTTCTACAGCCAAGTCTGGGGATCCCTCAATATAACCCCTTGGGATCCCGCCCAGAGATTGCAGTCGTTCCTTGGAAAAAAAAGAACAATCCGGAGAGCGGCGATTACCGGATTTCATTTTGAAGGAAGTATCGGAATCGAAGGTAAATCCAATCCTTTGACTGCGAACGTACGAGCCTAGAATGATATGAATCAAACTTACGTAGTACCCATGCTTTGCGCTTGCCGAGCCCACAGTAACCAGTTCTCCATTCACAACCTCATAGCGATTGCCATCCTCCGGTAAAGCCATAAACTCTTCGTCAGTCCAAATTTTTCGAGAAGCTGCCGGAGAACTATCAGCAGGTGCCTCGGCCAATTTTTCTCTTTCCAAAACCTCGACCATCATGACCTCCGCAATGAAAAACGGCTAAACCAACCAAGGGAGCCGGTCTGGGGTCAACACATCGTAAACTACCCGGCTCCGACCGCTAAGCGGTACGGAGCAGGCTTTCAGTAGCCCTGAGCCTGCTCTGCTCTACCAGAGAACAAAACAAGCCCGAACCTCTAGGCTGGTTTACGACA
>NZ_JANSIA010000059.1:0-18777 GCF_047461835.1 Synechococcus sp. R60.1
TGCGAAGGTGATTGCGCTTTTGGGGGCTGCCGTAAACCAGCCTAGAGGTCCGTGGTTGGCTTGCCAACTGCAGGGCTGCCGAAAGCCCGCCCTGTACTGCGAAGCAGTCAGGGTCGGGTAGTTTACGAATATTCTGCTTCGCCTCTCACCTGATCCTGCCGGACCTGTTCCCGCTCCCGGTTAAGGCGGGCCACCTGGGCTTCCAGATCTTGGATACGGTGCAGCAACTGTTCGATAGCCCGTCCCACTGGGTCAGGCATGAGATGGTGATCCAGGTCAATGCCATGGGCGGGGATGCGGCGCTGATGGGGCGGGATGACCGCACGGCCTGGGATCCCAACCACCGTCATGCCGGGAGCTACATCCTGAATCACGACCGCGTTGGCTCCGATACGAGCTTTTTCCCCAATGCGAACCGGCCCCAGAATCTTTGCCCCCGTGCCGACAATCACCCCATTTTCCAGGGTGGGATGACGTTTGCCCTTGTTCCAAGAGGTACCCCCCAATGTGACCCCGTGGTAGAGGGTAACATCATCGCCAATTTCTGCCGTCTCACCGATCACCACCCCACAGCCGTGGTCAATGAAAAAGCGCCGCCCAATCTTGGCTGCCGGGTGGATTTCAATCAATGTGAAAGAACGAGCCAAGAAGCTGAGCAGCCGCGCTAGGAAAAACCAGCGCCGTTTCCACAGCCAGTGGGCGATGCGGTGCAAAAACAGAGCATGCACACCGGGATAAGTGAAGATGACCTCCCAGCGATTGCGTGCTGCCGGATCCCGATCGAAGACACAATCAACATCCTCCCAAAATTGCTGCCAGAACCCCAGTTTTGGCTCCGGATCGCCAGGAGGAATCCCCGTTTTGGTGCTTTCCGCCGCCGACTGCTCGGCCTCCGTCAGCATGAATGGTCTCCGTTTAGGAACCTCCACTCCCCTTTTAGCACTTTTTGCCGGCAGCAAGGAGAGATCTCCAATCGCGCCAAGGGAGCTCCTCGCGCAACTCTCCACTGGGTCGAGCTCAAGCAAATTGCCTTCTGCCCTAGCCTTTACTCAACTGCTGAGCCACCAGTTGTCCAATAGCTTGGGCAGCTCCCGGCTTGCCCCCCAGCCGCTGCAACTCTGCCTGCATTTGCTGACGGCGCTGGGGATCTTCCAACAGAACTCGCATTTGTGCGGCCACGGCCACCGGGCGCAAATGGCCCCGCAACTCTGGCACCACCTCTCGCCCCGCCCAGATGTTCGGCCAAGCCAAGTGACCTAGCCAACGCAGAGCAATTCTGTTGACGGCGCGGGCCAGCCAAGTGCCCAAGCCTGGAAGGCGGGTCAACAGGCCAAGAATCCCATCCCAGGCGCGCATTGCCTCCAGCTTGTTGGTAGGGATCACCACAACCATCGGCACCCCCAAATAGGCCAGCTCGGCGGTGTTGGCGCCAATGGTGGTCAGACAGAGATCACAGTTGGCCAGCACAGAATAGGCAGGGAAGCTTGTCCACAATTGCACCGTGCTGCCAAAGGGGGTAACAAACTGGGATCCCAGATTGGTCTGCTCCAGAATGGCTGAGGTGCCATAGATCAAAGCCATATCGGGATTGAGCTTGGGATGGGCATACGCTGCCAATGACTGGGGGGTTTGTCCTGGGGCCACCGGGATCACAAAGCGGACATTCGGCAGCATCTGTCGCAGCTCATCGGCCACAGCCAACACCAATGGCACCCCCAAGGAGAGCTTGGCTGGCTTGGAGCCTGGGAGCAGCCCCACCTGATAGTGGGTGCGGTTCTCATCGCTCAGACGCTGCCAGCCGCGCGGTAGCAATTCTTCAGAGGCCTCCGGCCCGCTTACGCGATCGGTGAAGCGGTTCCCCACTCTCTCTGGCGCAGTTCTTACAGGCTCCCCCTCGCCGATGGAGCTGGGAGATGCATCTTGGAGCAGGCCAAAGGCTTGGGTTGGGGAAGAAAAGCCTGCCGTGGGTTTGGAGGCAGCGGCAGGAGATCTGCTGCCAAGCCAGCCGGAAAGGGGCACCCCCGGCAAATAGACAGCGCTGGCTACGCCATCCGCCATCAAATCCCCGACAACGTGCATTTTGTGGGCCCAAGGGTGGCCCAGCAGCCGTCCGCCATCGTAGCGGCGTTTGATTGCCTCGGTTCGCACGGCGAAAGCATGTACCCAAGGCCGCCAACGGGGTTGATGCTCAGCATAGACCACCAGCCGATAGCGCAAGCGGCGAGCAATCCAGACGGCAAAAAACTGATCCCCCCCCAGAAACAGCACCACCCCTCGCTTGGCCCAATTCCAGGCTTCTTCGGTTTGGCCAGTAAGCAAAAAAGCCAGAAAAAAATCGGGATCCTGCACCCGATCCACATCGATGAACGCTTGGGCTATCTTCATCTCCTGCCCGGAAGCATGGGGGCAGGGGGACAGCACCAGGGAGAGGCGTGCCTGAGGCAGTTGCTGGCGCAATTCCATCACCACCGGACGCACCCAGGTGGTCAGCTCTCCAGGGCCGTTTGAGAGAATAAGAATGTCATAGGGAGGCTCACCGCTGCTCAGTGGGGCCATCGGAGGCTGGGATCCTGCAATTAATCGTCTCATTCTACCGTTTGCCCATGGCCCTGGGCCGATTCCTGCCAGTCCGGAGATTTGTCGGGATCCCTTCCCAAAGAGGCAGCTCTGACGTAGGTCGAGGGGCAAGGCGCCCCTGTTGGAAGAGACCTCTGGCCCTGCCAAGGGATCCCTCAGGCCAGCAGGGACCCGCCGATCATCCCCGCCAGCAGAATAAACCCTTGCACCACATTTTGGCCGAAGATGGCCAGGTACAAGGTGGGAGAGGCATTCCTTTGGTGGAGCTGCCAGGTTTGCCGGCCCCAGAGGACAGTGACGATGGCCAAGCTGACAAAATAAACTCCATGCAACCGTAGGCTGAGGCCTACCCCCAACAGCGCGATGGCAGTGCCCAAAAAAAATAGCCCTACCGCCGTCGGCGTCCGCTGCCCGAAAAAACGGGCGCTGGAATGGATCCCGGCCCGCTCATCGTCCTCCCGATCCGCAAGAGCATAGACGGTATCAAATCCCAGTGTCCACAACACCGTGGCCAGCCACAGCCAGCCCAGCCCCTCTTCCCACAGGGGTGTGTTGGCATCTTGGCCGCTCACCGCCGTCCAACTGATGAGCACGGCAAATCCCCACGCCAGAGCCAGTACCAACTGCGGCACCGGAAACACCCGCTTGGCCCCCGGATAGAGCAGGATCACCGGCACCGCCGCCACACAGAGGGCAAAGCTAACCGGGTTGAGAAACAGCGCCAGCCCTGCCGCACAGGCCAAACTCACCACCGCCATCAGGATCCCGACGCCAACGGTCAACTCCCGGCTGGCCAACGGGCGATGGCGGGTGCGCTCCACCAGCGGATCCAAATCTCGATCCCAAAGATCGTTGATGACACAGCCTGCCCCACTGGCAGCCAGGCTGCCCAAAATGATGATCCCGACCAACGGCCAAGGGGGTGTTCCCCGTCCGGCCAAAAAAGCTCCCCACAGAGCCGGGATCATCAAAATCAATCGCCCTGCCGGCTTATGCCAGCGCAACAGCCGCAGAATGGCTCCGCCAGTGGCCCAGAGTGCAGAAGGGGAAGCAGACATAACCGGTTTCCGGCCAATCGCGACAGCGGGACGGAGTCCTTAAAGCGTGAGTTGCCGTTCGCGGGAGGGGTGCAGAGCACCATGAGGCGTGGGTAGGGGCGGCTCCACATTAGAGATCTTAAATCATCCTGAATTGCAGGTTTTTGGAATCTTTGTGGCCCCATTCGCCGTCTCAAGACCTTGGGCAATCAGTCCACCCCTGTTCTCTTTACATTGGCCGGCCCTGGAAGTTTGATATCCTAGCGGGGGGCTGCTGTTGACGGTGGCGGCACTTGCCCTTCTCACCCTGTGAGGCTGTTATCGCTACGTGACGCTTCCGCGTTCGTGACGGCGGTGCGGAGCACTTGCGTGCAGGCGCAACGGAGTTCTGTATGGAAGCAACCCTCTCCATGACCGGTCCACTTCCTCAAGCCAAGGAAGCTGCTTCCCATCTGGAGACCCTGCTGGTGGTGGATGACGAGGATGCCATTCGGGAAACGGTTGCCCTGGCTTTAGAAGAACAGGGATATCAAGTTTTACAGGCCGCCGATGGTCGGCAAGCCCTTGAGGTGGTACATACGGCTGAGCGGCTGGATTTGATGATCTTGGATTTGATGTTGCCCAGCTTGAACGGTCTGGATCTGTGCAGGCTGCTGCGCAGGGAGGGCAACACGATTCCCATCCTGATGTTGACGGCCAAAAGTAGCGAAACCGACCGGGTGGTGGGCTTGGAACTGGGGGCCGACGATTATCTGACCAAGCCCTTCGGCATGCGGGAGCTGATCGCCCGCTGTCGCTCGGTGTTGCGCCGGCAACAACTGGCCCAAGCCAGCGATGCCACGGTGCTCCGCTACGGGGATCTGTGTATGTTTACCCAGGAGTGCCGCGTGTTGGTGCGGGGCGTTGAGGTGAGTTTTTCCCCCAAAGAGTTTCGCCTGTTGGAGCTGTTTATGTCCAATCCCCGCCGCGTTTGGACGCGGGAGCAGCTTCTGGAGCGCATCTGGGGATCCGACTTCATGGGCGACAGCAAGACCGTCGATGTACATATCCGCTGGCTGCGGGAAAAATTGGAGCTGGATCCCAGCAACCCAGAGTATTTGGTGACGGTGCGCGGCTTCGGCTATCGCTTCGGCTAGTCTTTTTGCTGGCCACGCCACCGGCGGGCAAAAGAGAGCGCCTCGGCACGAGTTTGAATCTGCCCCCAAGCCTGCGCCTCCTGGAGGTCTTGCAGCAACTGGCCTACCCAGGGGCCGGGTTTGGCCCCCAAGCTATGCAGCAGATCGCGGCCATCCAGCAGGGGCACCAGATGGGCCAGGGGATCCTGGGGGTCTTCGTAGCGTTTGAGCCAAGACTCCAGCTTTTGAGGGTCGCCGCCCGTAGCCACCGCCAACAGCGCCAGGCCACCGAACAGGGATCCCGCCTGTTGATAAAGCCGCCACTGTTGCGCAGGGGTGGGGGAGTCCGTCAGGAGAAGCTGAAGCTGAGGCAGAAGATGGTGTAGCTTTTGGATGGCCCGCATTTCCGCTCGGCTGAAGCGCAGCCGCTCCAGCTCGGTTTCCACCCTTTCTGCCGTTCGCGTCAGCAAGACAGAGTCCTCAGTTCCCGCTGGATCCCACAACAAGGCCGCCAGCACCACTGCCAACAGCCTGCCGCGCCCTTCGCGTGAGGATGTCAAGGGCTGGGCCAGCTCTGCCAGCGTGCGGGGATAGAGCGGTCGCCAGCGCCCGGCCCACTCCCACACGGCCTGAGCTTGAGGGAAGCCCGGACTTTCCGGCTTCAGGTGGGGCAGCCAAGCCTGCAGCAACCCCGCCGCCACCGCCGCCTGTAGGTGAGCCAGCCCTGGGATCCCTGCCTCCAACAGGGCCACTATCTCTGCCCGCACCCGTTCTGCCGCCACATTCGCCAAAAGGGGAGCCCGCTCCCGGATCGCCTCTTGCGTAGCTGGATCCAGCCCAAACCCCAGCTGAGCCGCCTGTCGATAACCCCGCAACAGCCGCACCGGATCAGCACTGAGGTTGTCGGGGTGTACCATGCGCATCCGGCTCTGGCGAATATCGGCTTGTCCGCCTGTGGGATCCAGCAGTTGCTCCCTTTGCAGATCCAAGGCCAGGGCATTGCAGGTGAAGTCCCGCTGCCTCAGATCCTCCTCAGGGGTGGATCCCGCCTGCAGCCCCACGTCCACGGTCAACTTTGCCAACACAATGCGGGCAATCTGCCGTTCGGGATCCAACACCACAAAGCCCGCCCCCAACCGCCGTGCCACTGCCGCTGCCCAGCCCACGGGATCCACAGCGCACATCAGGTCCAAATCCACCGACGCTGAGGACTCCATCCCACCGTCGCGAGCGGGATCCCCAGCAGCACGGCCCTGCAGCCAAGCCAGGTAAGCATCCCGCAGGGATCCCCCTACCCAATAGCTTTTCTGCGGCAGCCACTCTTGGGGGAAAGGCAGCCGTTGGTAAAAATAGGTCAGCAGCCACTTCGTCAGCAAGGCTTCGCTCGGGCTTAGGGTCATTCCCAGTCAAAACTCCATGAAGATGAGACACCTGGGGTGGTAGGAGAACGCTTCTGGGGGTATGAAGTCAGCGTCCTCGTCTGGTCGCGTCAGCGTTGCAGAGCAACAATGAAATGCCTGGCGTTCTTCCCTACCGCTCCAGCAGCGAGCTGCCCACAGCAGCAGGGACAAAGGCAGGAGCTGCCAAGCCCGGAGTGAGCAGATGAGGCCGCACCAGCGCCGCCAAGCCGGCAATGAACAGAGGGTCGGTATTTAAGGCGGGCACACGGCGAAAATCGGCAATCCCAGCTCGATGGGCCAGCTCCCGATACTCGATGTCGATCTCCTGCAGGGTCTCGATGTGCTCCGACACAAAGCTAATCGGCACCACCAGCAACTGCTTCACACCTCGGGATCCCAACTCCGGGATGACCCGTTCGGTGTAAGGCCGGAGCCACCGCACCGAACCCACCCGGCTTTGATAGGAGAGGGTGTGGTCATTGGGGCGTCCCACCTGCTGCCAGATCAGCCGCACGCAGGCTTCCATTTCCTGTTGGTAGGGATCCCCGGCCTCGGTGACATAGCTTTCGGGAATGCCGTGGGCGCTGAACAGCACATGCACCCCTTCGGGCTCGGCAAATCCATCCAACTGTTCCCGAATTGCTCTGGCCATCGCCTGCACGTACTGAGGCTGATCGTACCAGGAGCAGATCTGGCAGCGCTCGATGCATGCCAGCTCCGGATCTTCAGCCCAGAGCCGATCCAGCAGCTTAAAGCTGGATCCCGTCGTGCTGATGGAATACTGCGGGTAAAGCGGCAGCACCACCAAGCGGGTGATCCCATCCGACTTGATCTGCTGCACCACCGACTCGATCAGCGGATGCCAGTAGCGCATGGCCACATACACCGGCACATCGTAGCCCTCGGCCACCAGGTGGGCCTGCAGTTCTCGCGCTTGCTCAGCAGTAATGCGCCGCAAGGGGGATCCCCCCCCAATGGCCGCGTAGTTGCGGCGGGATTTTTCGGCCCGCAGTGTGGAGATGGCCCAGGCGAAGGCCCGCTGCAAGAAGGGAAACGGCAGCCGGATCAGCTCGGGATCGGCAAACAGATTGTAAAGAAAGGGCTGCACATCGGCCTGGGTCTCTGGCCCCCCCAAGTTCAGCAGGAGCACGCCGCTTTTGGACATAACAAAGCTCATTCGCGTTGGCGGTGCGGAGCACCATGTTCTTCTTTATCCACTGTAGGGGCTCTTATCCCCCAGCGGGAAAGTGACCTTAAGTTTTTTTGCAGTCTTTCTCAGCTTTCCCCTCAGGAGAAACCACCCGCACCCAAACCTACAAGTCCAATCCGGAGACTCCGTCCCGCTGTCGCGAACAAAGTCCCTGTCGCGAACAAAGTCCAAAAAGGGATCCCCACCCACTGCAGGGATCCCCGGCATCAACACCCCATTGCCGCTAAGGAGCAGAGCGCTGTCAGAACTCTTGACCTCGGTAAACCCGCTGCAGGGCCGGAGTGACGGGGTAGCGATCAATATCGGCCAGGCTCAACTTCAAGCGCAGCGTATTGAGGAGTTTCCAGTAGGGGGGCACAAAAGCCTTTTCAGGGATGGGTTGGGCGGTAGGAGAAGGATCCCCAGGTCGGGCAACCGTCTCCACAGGGCAGCCGCGGTAGCGGAGCGGACGGGATCCGAGGTAAGCCGAGCGCAGCTCTCGGCTGGGATCCACCGTCAAGCCGCGAAACTGGATCGCCCCCGGACGAGAGGCTTCCCGATAGCGCAGATAGCCAGCCCACACCTGAGTAATCCACTCCGGCAAAGCTTCAGGCCGAATGTGATAGCGCTCCGGCAACAAACGGTCGTTGAGAAAACCAATGAGCCCAGACCAAACTTGCCAGAGGAAAGCTCCGACAACGCCAGCAGCGGGAGACAATGAAATCTTCATGGTGGAAGCTGAAAAATGTAGAGAACCTGAAAAACCGGTGATGCAGCCAGAATTTGCCGTTGATTATATCAGCCTGGATTCATCGGAGCGCTCACTCTGAACGTTTTGGCCTCGAGTTTTTCTGCTCACTGGAAAGCAGAAGCCGGCTTGCGGCCAAGCGCGTTGAGCCACCCAAATCCATCGACTACAATAAGCCCAAGGCTTGGGTGTTGCTTTCTCTCTCTGAATCTTTAGCTGGTGAGGATCCTGGAAGCGCACCGACAAGCAAACTTCACTTCAATGACCACTGCACCTAATAGGGATCGACGGATTATGACCTGGCGCGGCGACATCACTCCCATCAATCGGCTGTGGGGATCTCTTCCCTACCTTTTGCCTTTGGTATCGGCTCTGCCCTTGGGCTTTTTGCCCTCTGGGTTGTTTCAATCTCTGCCAGGGCTGATCCCCATTTTTGCGCCTCTGTTTCGTCTGGTGCCCCTGGCCACGGGCTGGCTGGGAATGGGGGTGTCTTTGGCTCTCCTGTTCCTGGTGATCCGCAACACCCGCGTAGCCCATTTTGTTCGCTTCAACACCATCCAGGCGCTGTTGCTCAACATTGCCTTGTTCTTGGTGCAGGTGCTGATGCAGGTGTTCGGCATGCTCTTCGGCAGCCTTGGTCTGGCGGCGATGGTCAGCATTTTGGCCACCACAGCTCTCTTGGGGGTGATTGCCATCACCGTCTACGCCTGGGTGCAAAACATTCGCGGCCACTACGCCGAGGTGCCGGTGCTCTCTGATGCCGCCTATGCCTGGATTCGCTACTAGTTGTCAAGTCCCTGCGGGTCTGGTTGCCGATTTGCCGACCTCATCGGAGCCTAAGCCAACTCTTCAGCTCTCAAGGATTGTGGGAGGCCGGGGTGCCATCGGATTCGAGTTCTAGTCGCGCCAGCAGGACAGAGTCCTTTGTTGGGCAAGCCCTCACCCACCTGGACGCCTCTGGCCGAGTACAGATGGTGGAAGTAGGAGATAAGCCCACGGTTGCCCGTTTGGCCACTGCCCAAGGGCAGGTACGCATGTCAGAAACGACTTTGCAGGCTATTCTGGCCGGTCAAGGGCCCAAAGGAAATGTGGTGGAAACGGCCCGCCTGGCCGGGATCATGGCTGCCAAGCGCACCGCCGATCTAATCCCGCTGTGTCATCCTCTCCCCTTGAGCAGCGTCACCGTGGATCTGAATCCGGATCCCCATCTGCCCGGCTTTCTGATCACCGCTACAGTAAAAACCAACGCCCAAACAGGGGTGGAGATGGAGGCTCTGACGGCTGTTTCCGTGGCCGCCCTCACCCTATACGACATGGCCAAGGCCCTGGAGAAGACGATGGTGATCGAAAACATCCGGCTGCTGCGCAAGTATGGGGGGAAGTCTGGGCCTTTCGAGGCAGAGGATCGGGATAACGCCGAGAAATGCTGAAAGCTTTGCAACAATCAGAGAGGGGTGTTGGGCTAGGGTTGTTGGTGGGCATTGGGGTGCTGCTCTGGCCCATGCTGCGCCAGGGCTATCCCATGACTCACTCCACTCACTTCAACCTCAGTTGGGCCTTTCAGTATCAACGACAGTTTTTCGGCGGGCAGTTTTACCCCCGCTGGCTGGAGTATTCCAACTTCGGCTACGGCAATCCTACCTTTGCCTTTTACCCCCCTCTGTGCATGGTGGCCCCTCTGCCGTTTCGCCTGCTGGAGCTGGATATGCCCGGATCCCTGGTGGCCAGCATGGGCTTGGCGATGGCAGTCTTTGGCGCAGGGCTGTATGCCCTTCTCCGGCAACTCATCCCCTGGGCTTGGGCTCTGGTTTTGGCTCTGGCGGGTATGGCCGGCCCCTATTGGCTGGTGGATATCTATCAACGGGGGGCAATGGGGGAAGTGTGGGCCATTGCTGTCTCTCCCTGGATTTTCTGGGCCTCAGTCCAGGTGATCTGCCGGCCCCAGTCCCTTTGGCCGATTGTGGCCTTAGCCATTAGCTACGGCCTGTTGGCCCTATCTCACTTGCCCACTTTGCTGGTCTTTACGCTAACTTGGCTGCCTCTGCCTTGGGTGCTGGGCCGCTGGGATCCCCTCTGGCCCAGGGTGGGGCGCTGCTACTTGGGGTTTGGGCTGGGGCTGGGGTGGACGGCGTTTTATCTGCTGCCAGCCTTTTGGGATCAGCGCCTCATCCAGGTGGAGTTGGTGAATTTTGTCGAAGAGTACATGCCCCAACATCGCCTGATGCTGAGTGGGCTGACCCGGCTCCAGCCACAACTGACGCAGCACTGGTTTGAAAGCGGCCTGGTAGGGTACTGGATCTGGATGGTGGCCGTTGTCTTGGGTGTTGGAATCCTGATTCTCCCAACTTGGCTGGCCCGCAGGACAAGGGGGATGACCCCGATCCATTCCGTTCGCGCTAACGAGACGGAGTCCTTTGATGCCTTGGGATCCCATGCTCCCCTGGCCAAAGCGATCCTGCTCTACAGCTTGGGGGCCAGCTTGGTGGCCCTGCTGATGATGACGGATTTGCTGGGTTGGCTCTACGAGTGGGTTTTGCCCCTGCGGCGCATTCAGTTTTCTTGGCGCTGGATGGCGGTGACGGCGGTAACCGTGCCCTGGCTGTTGGGATCCCTGGCCGCCTGGGGGTGGGGACAAAAGGGCTTGAGGATCCTCTTGATTGTGGGGATAGGTCTGGCCATGGGGATACAAAGCTGGCAGGGCTGGCAGGTCTTGTCCAGAGCCAGGTTTGACCCCCAGACCATCCAAACTTTTCAAGAGCTGTCTGCAGCCAAGCCATTTCCCAATGAGCCCCAGCAGCGACCGGGCATCGCTTTTCTTCACTGGCACTGGATCTTTCCCGATGGGCTGGCGCTGGTGGATGTGCTGGAGTACCGACCTCGCCAAGCAACCCTGCCCATGCCGCCCCCAGAGGTGGATCCGCTGCTGCGGTGGCAAGGCGACATGGTGAACTTTGGACGAGAACAAAGCGATCTGGAGCCACTGTTGGAAGTGGAGCAGTGGCGCTATGGCTACCGTCGTTTTCGGGCCGTTAACCCCACCGATCAGGATCAATGGGTAGTCCTGCGCACTTTTTACTACCCTGCTTGGCGGGTACAGGTGGATGGTCGCCTCACGTCTGCTGAGCACAGCGGAGTGGGGCTGTTGCAGGTGCGGATCCCACCGGGGGATCATCGCGTGCAGGTGCGCTATCTGGGTACTGCAGCCGAGTGGATGGGGTGGATCTTGACCGGCCTGACGGGGGTGCTGCTGGTGAAGCTGCGGCGGCTGCTTCGTTTGTTGAATTTGAACGGAGCGCGGAGACAAGAAACTCCAGAGGAGGCAACAGCATGCTGAGTCGGGTGGCCGATTCCATCTACTGGCTCAACCGCTACGTGGAGCGCGCCGAGAACATCGCCCGCTTTATCGATGTCAATCTCAACCTCATCCTAGACTTGCCCAGCGGTCCCGCTCAGCAGTGGGATCCCATTGTCTACACCACCGGGGATCAGGAGCTGTTTTACCAGCGTTATGGCCAGGCGACCCAAGAAACAGTCATCCAGTTCCTGGCTTTTGATAGGGATTACCCCAACTCCATCCTTTCCTGTTTGCGGCTGGCGCGAGAAAATGCCCGTTCTGTGCGGGAGGTCATTTCTTCAGAAATGTGGGAGCGGGTCAACCGCTTTTATTTGATGGTCAAAGAAGCGGCTCAGCAAGGCCCCCACCTGAGTCAGCTCCATGATTTTTTCACGGAAGTGAAGCTGGCCAGTCACCTATTCGCCGGGGTGATGGATGCCACCATGACCCATGGGGAAGGATGGCATTTTGGCCAGATTGGCCGTCTTTTGGAGCGGGCGGACAAAACGGCGCGCATTTTGGATGTTAAGTATTTTATTTTGCTGCCCTCTCTGCAGTATGTGGGTACGGCTTTGGATGAGTTGCAGTGGATTGCTTTGCTGAAGTCGGCCAGTGCTTATGAAATGTACCGGAAATACAGCCGCCAACACCGCATCAATCCCAGAGAGGTGGCCTCTTTTCTCATTTTGGATCGGCAATTTCCCCGCTCTATTCAGTTTTGTCTTATTCACGCAGATCGATCCCTGCACCAAATCACCGGCACCCCAGCCGATACCTGGCGGGATCCCAGCGAGCGAGCTTTGGGCCGCCTGCGTTCTGAGCTGGACTACCTAACCATCGACGACATTATGGAGCAGGGCTTACATGAGTTTCTCGACAAATTGCAGCTACAAATGAACCACGTTGGCGATTGCATCTACGAAACTTTCTTTGCCATTCGCCCCTTGCAACCGTCTGAATCCTCTCTACTCTCTCAACGTCAAGCCCAACTGACATGAACGGCCTCGACTCTAAATGCAACGAGAAAAACAGGACACCTGGCCAATTGGGCTGGATCGGCAGCCGACGGGAGTAGATGAGGCAGCCTTTATTGCCGCCAATGCCACACTGATCGGCGATGTCCAACTTGCGGAAGCGGTGAGCATCTGGTACGGGGCCATCTTGCGGGGGGATCTCTCGCCCATTGTCATTGGCCGCCGCAGCAATATCCAAGATGGAGCCATTCTGCACGGGGATCCCGGACAGCCGACCCTGATTGGCGAGGAAGTGACCATAGGCCATCGAGCGGTCATCCACAGTGCCCACATCGAGGGGGGATGTCTGATCGGGATTGGGGCCGTTCTCTTGAGCGGGGTCACCATCGGGGCGGGCAGCATGGTGGGAGCTGGAGCGGTGGTCACCCGGTCTGTGCCACCTCGCTCTTTGGCGGCGGGGATCCCGGCCAAGGTTATCCGCACCCTCACCGAGGAAGAGGTCAAGCAACTGCGCCTTCACGCCCAGCACTACGTGGATTTGGCGCTTCAGCATGCCAGCTGCCTTGGTCAGTGGAGCAGATGTTCGGGCGAGCGGCTCTGAACCTATTTTGCCAGCCGTCTCTCAACAGCCGGGATCCGCGCAGAGCACCCAGGTATCTTTGCTGCCGCCCCCCTGGGAGGAGTTCACCACCAGAGATCCCTTCTTGAGGGCGACGCGGGTCAGCCCCCCTGGGTGAACGTAGATCTCTTTGCCGTAGAGGATATAGGGCCGCAAGTCCACATGACAGGGTTCTAGACGGGGGCCTTCTCCCCGATCCACCAAGGTGGGCACGCGAGAAAGGCACAGGGTGGGTTGGGCGATGTAGTTGCGCGGCTGGGCGCGGATTTTCTCAGCAAAAGCAGACCGCTCTGCCGGTGTGGCCTGGGATCCCATCAGCATGCCATAGCCGCCTGACTCGTTGGCTGCCTTCACCACCAGCTTGTCCAGGTTTTCCAGTACGTACGCCTGATCCTTAGGATCCCAGCAGAGGTAGGTGGGCACGTTGGGCAAAATGGCTTCCTCTCCCAGATAGTAGCGGATCATCTGGGGCACATAGGCGTAGATCACCTTGTCGTCCGCCACCCCCGTTCCCAAAGCGTTGGCGATCGCCAGCCGCCCCGACCGGTAGACCTCAAACAGGCCGGGTACCCCCAAGAGGGAATCAGGGCGAAAAGCAAGGGGATCGATGAAGTCATCGTCGATGCGGCGGTAGATCACATCCACCCGCTGCAGCCCTTTGGTGGTGCGCATTTGCAAATAGCCATCGGCCACCACCAGATCCCGCCCTTCCACCAGCTCCACCCCCATCTGCTGGGCGAGGAAAGAATGCTCGAAGTAGGCGGAGTTGTAGATGCCGGGGGTGAGCACCACCACCGTTGGGTTGGCTAGGTGCGGCACCAGGTTAAGCAGAGTATCCAACAAATGGCTAGGGTAATCGTCCACCGGGCGGATCCCCATGGTGTTGAACAGGGAGGGAAAGGTGCTTTTCATCACCCGCCGATTTTCCAGCACGTAGGAGATTCCCGACGGACAGCGCAGGTTATCTTCCAACACGTACCAAGTCCCGTCCCGATCCCGCACCAGGTCGGTGCCGGTGACGTGGCACCAAATTCTCCCCGGCGGGTTGAGCCCCACACAGGGCCGCAGAAATCCCTTGGCCGTTTCGATCAGCTCGGCAGGGATCACCCCATCCTTAAGGATCTTCTGGTCGTGATAGACATCGTCGATGAACAGGTTGAGGGCGTGGATGCGCTGCTTGAGACCCTTCTCCAGCCGCTGCCACTCGGAAGCCGAGACGATGCGGGGAATGATGTCAAAGGGGAAAATTCGCTCCGTGCCCTGGCTATCGCCATAGACGTTGAAGGTCACCCCCATTTGAAAGAGGGCCGCCTGCGCCGCCGCTTGCCGCTGCTGCAGTTCCCCTTCTTCCAGAGAATGAATGCGCTCAATCAGCGGGATCGCCTCAGGACGGGGCTGGTTACGCCCCAAAAACAGCTCGTCGTAAAACCCCTCGCCCGGGTCGTAGGCATCAAAACGCACGTCTGGGATCCCTGGAACGCTATCATCTTCTTCTACTGTTGGCGGCTCTGGATCTGCATAGTGTGCTTTCAGCTACTTTTAGCCTGGTAAAAAGAAAGGACTCCGTCCCGCGAACAGTGGGTTGGCCAAACCAGGGGGGGAGCTCTAGGGATCCGCCACCTCAAAGGCCCATAGCCCCCGCTCGGCAGGGATCCGATGCAACTGCCCCTTGGGAAAGCGCCGTTGCAGCTCTGCCCCTTGCTGATCCCATACTGCCTCATTCGTGAACAGGGTAAACGGCGGTTCTAGGTCTTGGCCGGGCAACGTCTCTGGGGAAAAAACCTTCACCTCCTGCTCCGGCCCAGCAAAAAATTGAATCCAGCTTTGCCAATAGTGGGGTTTCCCCCAGCCGAAATAGGGGTAGGCAGCGCTGGCGGCCAGATAGAAGCGGTAGTCGGGATCCCCTTGGCGAGCTGCCACATAGCGCCCGGTAGCCCCCACATCATTGCCTTGAGTCCAGCCTTTGTGGACAAAGTCTCCAAAAATGGCCAGGTTCCACCCCCCAATCAGCAGGATTGCCCCCGCCATCGCCGCCGCCGGCAGCCAACTCCCGGCCCGGGATCCCCAGCGTTCCAGGAGACCTGCCAGCACTTGGATCCCTTCCAAGGTTAGATAGGCTACAAAGGGCAGGATCACCAGCAGGCGGGTGTAGTTGGGGGCTTTGGTGATGGCCAAGCTAAACAGCAGGTAGAGAAATAGGAAGCTGCCGATACAGAGCCAGTCGTGGGGCTGGCTGCGCTTCTTGAAAAGGCGGTAGAGGCCGGATCCCAGCCCCAGCCAGATCAAAATCCCCGTCAAGGGATCCACAAAAGCATGGCCGTAGTTGGGATAGATGTAGCCGCGGTCGTGCTGGCCGGGGTCGTTGAACATACTCAGGCCGTTGAAGATGTTGCGCCAGACCGCCTCCTCCGGGGTAGCCGCATTCACCCACATCTGCTGTAGGGCCCGCCCCTCCGGGAAAAAGAGAAATTGTTGGCGAGAGTACTCGGCGCTCACCGCAGGTGCTGTGACTGTGGCCACCAGAATGGGCCCAGCCACCAGAAAAAAGCCCAGCGCCGCGGGCACCGTCAGCTTAGCCAGGACCCAGAGGGGATTAGCTTGCTTGTTTTCTCCTCGGAGATCCTCCCGGCCCAGGAGCAGGTACAGAACTCCAAACAGCAACCCCAGCAGGATCACCACCCGCCCCGGCAAATAGCCGTACAGAGAGAAGCCCGCCGCCCCTCCCCCCAGATAGAGCAGCAGGGGGTTTTTCTCCCGCACCCCCTTCAAGATCAAGGCCAAGGCTGCACACTCCACCAGCACAATCAGGTTTTCCCGCATGGCCATGCGGCTGATGCCCAGCAAGGCGTGGTTGGATCCCAAGAGGGCCGCCCCCGCCAAAGCCAGCCGGGATCCCCAAAATGCCCGAAAAAACCCGTAAGCCACCAAAATGGTGATCACCCCGAAGGCGGCATGTACCGTGCGCACATTGAGCAGCGTGACTCCCCCCATCAGCCGCGTCAGGCCGCCGAAGAGGCTGAACATGAAGCGGGGGAAATAGAAATACTCCGGCATCAGCCCAAAGATATCGGGATAGCGCACCCCTGAGGCGCGACGGGCCATGGAGGTGATCACAATCTCGTCAGTATTGATCTGAAAAGGGATGTTGGGCAGGTCGTAGAGGTAGATCGGGGCAAAGACCAACACCAACAGCCCCAGGTGCAACAGCTCCTGTTGCCAGCGCAGCCGCGTCGGATCCCAAGGGGGTTGAGCCGGGGAAAACTGCGCCCAATACAACCCCACCAGCAGGATGCTCAGCAGCCAGAGGCCAATCTGCAGCACGTGGTAGCCAAACACCCCGTACCAGAGGATCAGGGCTACCCCCAAGCCCAAGCCGGATCCCAGCAGGGGCAGATGCCGGGAGGTCATCACCCTATCCCAAACCGCCATAGAACCGATACGACTGGAATCAGGAACGAATCGATCCCTCTCAGCCTACCAGGCGCAAGATGCTCGACAAAACCAGAACTCAGTCAGCGCCCTCCCCCCTAGTCTTTCTCCCAAGGGGCGAGGGGAGATCAGAAAAGGTTGGAATCAAAACTTTGCCCCACCTGTTCTAGGGATCGCCAACAGGGATTCACAAAATCAATAACCCCGCATCGGCTCCGCCTCTGGCTCCAATTCCGGATCTATGAAGTTGGACGGATCGTAGAGGAAGCGGTTGACCTCGTCCTCAATGCGATAGATCTCGAAGGGCTCCAATTGTTTGCCAGTTCGCAAGGCCAGCAGGTAGCCATCCACCAGCAGACGTAGCTCATCGGTGCGCCGGTAGCCCCGCTGCCAGGTATCCACCAGAGCATCGGTCAAAGCCTGATAGTGCCGGATCAACTTTGGGTCTTGCAACATGGTGTTCCCTTGCCCTGCCTGTTTCTATCCTAACGTTTGGTGTCTCTTTGTAAGCGGGGATTGCGAACGGGATCCCGAAGCTTGGTCTCTTCTTGGCTTCAAGCCATGGGCAGGTGCAGCCGCGAAGGCGTCTCGCCACCGCTGCGGAGAGTGATGGTGAGAATGCGGGCCTCAATCAGCCGCTCTTCCCGCATTCCCATACCCGTGTTGACAGGGTAGGCCGGGAAACAAGCCGCGCTGAGGCTGAGGCGCAGAGCATGACCGCAAGGAATGCGAATACAGGTGGGCTGACAGGGAATCAGAATGGGGGTACTGGGCTGGGGATCCCGTAGGCGACAATAGCCTTGGGAAAAGTTATACACCTGCCCATCGGGCCTTACCACCGAGAGCACAGCGCAAAGATCGAAACTGGGGCTGTCGGCCTCCGCGTACACCTCCACAGCAATGTCCCCGACCAGAACCAGCTCGGCTTGCAGCGGCGGAGTGGTATAGGTCAGGACATCGGTGCGGCAGTCGAGGGCGGAGCGCTCTTGCGGCCCGGCAGGATGAGCCAGGTGGCCCCCCAAGGCCGGCACCGGTCGCCAGGGATCGTGAACAAAGGTATCCGATTGTTGCGTCGGCGAGGGTTCAGGGCGAAGGGATCCCTCTGCTTCTGAAAGGGCAGCCAAGCCGGTGCTGTGTAGGTAAAAAGCTTTTGGCTCAGGGGTAGGCCAAGCATCAAAGCCGCGCCAGCGGTTGGATCCCATCTCGAACAGGCGTACCGGCGGCTCCTGGAGGATCCCTGTATCTTTGCCTTTGAGGAACTGGTCAAACCAGCGCACCTGCAGGCGATCGATGGGGCTGACAGCCTCTGGGCCAAAGTCCAACGCCCCCACTTTGCGCCCCCAAGGGAGATGGATCCAAGGGCCGATGATCAGGTATTGAGGGTTCTGGCTGCGGGCGCTCATTTCCTTGTAGAGGCGCAGGCTACCACTCAGGTAGCTGTCAAACCAGCCGGCAATGTGTAGCATCGGCAGATCCACCACCTCTAGACGGGGAGAGAGCTTGCGCCAGTATTCATCCGGCTCGCTGTGCTCCAGCCAGTCGAAGTAATAGGACTGGGGCGCATATTGTTGCAACACGCCCGGCTTGAGGGGGATAGGGTCGTAGAGGGGGAGATTGCGGGCAGCTTTCAAAAGCGCCTGGTAGGCGTTGGCATCCCCCCTGAGACGCGCCCCTTCGGTCTCCAGTTGCAAGGCCCAACTGAGGTTGTTGTAGAAGGCAAAGGCCCCCCCTGGGTAAGCGGCATCGGCATAGAGATCGTAAGGCAGCATCGCCGGGCAGATGGCCTTCAAGGCGCTGGGACGGGTAGAAGCCGCATACAGCTGGGTCATGCCCTGATAAGAGAAGCCGTACATGCCCACTACGCCGTTGCTCCCCGGCAAGGCAGCCGCCCAATTGACGGCGTCAAACCCGTCTTCCACCTCATGGCGGAAAGGGTAGAAGGATCCCTTGGAAGTTCCCCGTCCGCGCACATCCTGGATGACCACAATGTACCCCTGGGCCGCATACCACCTGGGATGGGCATACACCACCGTCGAGGCAATGGCCCGCCCATAGGGCTGCCGCATCAGCAAAACCGGGTAGCTCCCCTCCCCTTGCGGGCGATAGACATCTGCGTCCAGTTGGATCCCGTCGCGGGTGAACATGGAAAAGGTTTCGCGGGGACGAACGGGCAACATGGCCTGGGTTGGGCTAGCGGATCTTGCCAAAGGGATACCAACCAAGGACAACCTAAGGGATCCCTGGGTGGATTCTTCCTAAGATAAAACAGAAGCCCTTATGAGAGCATGACTCTAGTCAATAATAAGCTCAACTATACTGAAAATAATGTATAATATGTTCAGTACGGATTACTAC
>NZ_JANSIA010000060.1:0-18594 GCF_047461835.1 Synechococcus sp. R60.1
TTTTTAAAGGGCGTCGGCTACGGTCGGCGCTATCCTTCCCCGCCCTGAAGGACGGGGCTTGCCGCGCCTTTTGGTCAAGTTTCTGAAGCCTACACCAGCAAGACCTATAGTTGGAGTGCCGAGAAGGCTCAGAGGGCATTCGTATGCACCGAGACCTGAATGGCGCATGGGGGATTTTCCTGCATGCTTAGGTAGAACTGCCCTGTTCCGGCAATCTGCATTGGTGAAAGATGCTAGCTTTTTTAGCATCCAGTAGCCCAAAAAGTGCGGACTATGGTCAAGCGTGTGCGGTTGGATCCCATTGCCCAAGTGTCTGAAATCGCCACCAACAGCAATTTGCTCTCGGTGCTGCTGCAAGAAGAGCTGAATGTGTTGAAAGAGTGCGGTGGGCGCGGCCTCTGCGCCACCTGTCATGTGTACGTTAAGGAGGGGATGGAGTCTTTATCCCCGATGAGCAAGCGGGAGCAGCGCACCCTGGAGGTGATCACCACCTGCAAGCCTAACTCTCGCTTGGCCTGCCAAGCGCGGGTGCTGGGGGAAGGGGTGGTGGTGGAATTGCCTGCCGGGATGTACATCCATGCTTTTCAGGATATCGAGGCGTTGATCGGTCGGCGAGCGGAGCAGCCACTTTTGCACCCTGTAACCGGCGCGGTTTTGGTGCAGGAGGGCAAGCTGATCACCCGCTCGGTGCTGGAATCGGTGAGAGGGCTGGATCTGGATATCCAAGAAGCACTGGCTCGGAGCAGCCAGGAGTTTTGAGATTTTGATCCCATCTTTTGAGCCAGTTTGGGCCCCTTTTTGAGGCCACTTGGCCACCCCGTATATAAACAAAGCATTCTCAGGTGAGTATTCCTATGCCCCCTGTGTTTCTTGGGATCGATCTGGGCACTTCTGGGATGCGGGTGGTGGCCCTCTCAGAGCAGGGGGAGGTGGTGGCCAAAAGCGAGCGCCAGTGGGATCCCCCAGAGACCAATCCGGGCCGCTGGTTGCGAACCCTGAAAGCCCTTTTGGGACAACTGACCGCGCAACTGGGGGAGCAGTATTCCATTGCAGCTCTGAGTGCTTGCAGCACTTCCGGCACCATTCTGCCGGTGGATGGTCGAGGCATGCCGTTGGAACAGGCGTGGCTGTATTCTGACCCACGGGGCCAGGCTCAGGCCAAGCAATTGGGGATCCCTGCCAGTTGGGGTCTCAGCCGTTGGCTGTGGTGGGCGGAAGCCTATCCTGATCAGTATCGAGACAGCTACTTGGCCCATCCGGCGGACTTTTTGCTGAGCCAACTGGGGGGGCGCAGGCAGGTGACCGATCACACCCATGCCCTCAAGAGCGGTTTCGACCTGGAGGCCTACACCTGGCCTCAGGAGTGGTTGGCGCGGCAGGGCCTAAACCCCAAGCATTTCCCCGAGGTGGTACCGCCGGGAACGGTTTTAGGAACGGTGCGAGCAGACTGGGGGTTGGGGCCGGAAGTGCTGATCGCGGCAGGGATCACCGATGGCTGTGCCGGGCAACTGGCGGCAGGGGCTATTCGCTTGGGGCAGGTTTCCACCAGCTTGGGTACAACCCTTATTTTTAAGGCCAACAGTCCGGATCCCATACAAACCCCAAGCATCTATTCCCATTTGCACCCGGACAGTGCTCCGCACCGCTGTCGCGAACGAATGGTTTGGTGGCCGGGGGCCGCCTCTTTTTGTGGAGGCGGAGTTTTGCCTCATTACTTCCCCGACGGCAACCTGCAAATGCTGGATCAGCAAGCTCAGGCTTATCTGCCCACCGGGCTGGTCAGCTATCCCCTTTGTCAGCCGGGAGAGCGTTTTCCCATTGTCGATCCCCGGTTCGCCGGGTTCTTGCCGGAGGCAGAAGAGGGATCCCCCCGTTTTTACGCTGCTTTGTTGGAGGGGGTAGCGATGGTGGAGCGGCTGGGGCTGGAAACGTTGGCCGCTCAAGGGATCCCGGTGTCAGAACAGAGCCCGATTTTCACCACCGGTGGAGGCAGCAAAAGCCCTCTCTGGTTGCGCCTACGCGCCAGCATCCTTGCTCGTCCCTTGGCTGTGGTGAAACACCCGGAGCCGGCTGTGGGGGCAGCCATCTTGGCCGCTTCTGCCTATTGGTGCTGCTCTGTCCAACAGGCTGCCGATCGATTGGTACAGGTAGAACGCTATGTTCAACCGGATCCAGAGTGGGTGAAGTCTTACGCAGAGATCTACTCGGTCTTTCACAGCCGCCTGAGCAACCTGCTTTGACATGTTCCCTGCTCTACTGGCTTGCTTCCCCGTAGCGGTAGGGTGAGGATTCTTGTTACTGGTTCCACAACAGCCCTTGCCGCAAAGGATCCCGTCCCGCTTTCGCCAGTAGGTTTCCCCTCTAAAACAGCGATGATGGTTTCCCAGTTGTTCAGGCTACAGACTTATGACTATGTAAGTATTAAGCGGTCACGGGATACAGCTGCCTACCTACGTTTTTTGAGCTTCGTGAATGCTCAGCCGTGGAAACGAGATTCTTTTTAAACGGAAATGAAATATTTTCGTTGCATTGCTTCCTAACTTTCCTTCTCTCCTGAGAGAGAAGCTAGGGGTGAGGGTCGGCAGCGAGGTGTCTCAATCTTGTTTGAAGCGACTGTAAAAGCATTCTGACATCGAAAAGCAGGGATCCCCGCTTGGGGATCCCCGATTGGTATGGCCGGAGCCGCAAGCCAAGCTAGGGCTGCCGCTGGAAGCTTTTGACTTCTAAAACCGGCCCTACCTGAGCCACCGTCACCATGTCTTCTCTGATCTGTCCCTGGATGGTGACCTCTAGTCCCTCTTGCAAGAGCTCTTTGGGGGCACGGAAAAGGGCATAGTGCTCGCCGGAAGGCAGCGTCAGCACCCACACTCCCCCTTCGATATCCAGGAACTGGATGGTACCGCTGTACTCTTGCATCACTGCCTCAGCGCCAGCCCGGTTGCCGTGGACTGAGATTCCGTAGCCGCTTGCGCTCCCAAGTAGGCCAGGCCCAGGCAGAGCAAGCCATTGAAGAGCAAGAAGGAGCGACCCAACCAAGCAGAGGATCCAAGCCATAGCACCCCCTCATAAAACAGGGATCCGGACAAGAGCAGATGCGAGGCCATGCCAATGCACAAGCCAATCACCGCCCAGCGCCAACGCCGATGGCCCAGGAGCAGCAACATCAACAGGCCTGGGATCAACACGCTGGCAAATAGGGGGTTCAAGGCATTGGTCTGGGCAAAGGCGGTGCCCAACTCCGGCAGGGAGCTACCCGCCAATTGGAAGGGCCAACGGGGGCCACCGACAATCGCCAACCCCTGCAAGGGGAAAAGACCGGCACTGCCCAAAAGCATCCCAGCCAGCAAAGGCACCGTCTGCAGCAGCCGCTTGGGAGCCAGCCACCAGCGGATCAGCACCAGGATAATGTAGCCGCCCACCACCATCAGCAGCTTCGGCACCAGAGCAATCGGGCCACCATCGAACCAGAAGCGTGGGTTGAGGTAGCCATTGTTGTTCAGGTACTGCAGGAAGTCCTTCAACCAGAGCACCAAGGGGTTTTCCTCCTGTTGCCCTGTGGCCCTGGCCAGCGCCTTGGCTGCATCCAAACGACCAGCCCCGTAGAAGTTCTGTTTGTCGCCGGGCACTGGGGTAGCCGACATTTTCAGCACTTCCTCCACCTTGTCCGGGTCTTTGATGCCCTGAGCCTGGATCAGAGCTGCCACACCGGCTACGTGGGGAGTGGCCATGCTGGTGCCTTGGAAGTAGGCAAAGACCGGCTCGTTGGGGTTACGACGATTGATGGTTTGCTGCAGAATGCCGTACTCGGGGTGATCAGGCGTTTTGGCTCCGCCGGGAGCAGAGATGTCCACCCCCACCCCATAGTTGGAGTAGGGGGCTTTCTCCCCGTTGGGCCCCGTGGCCGAGACAGCGATCACATGCGGGTAACGGGCCGGGTAGCTCACCTGGTTGGAGTTTTCGTTGCCAGCGGCTGCAATCACCGTCACCCCCTTGCTGTGGGCATAGGCCACCGCCTCCTCCATCAGTTGGGCAGAAGCGCGGCTACCCAGGCTGAGGTTGATGATCGTAGCCCCGTGGTCGGCAGCATAGCGGATCCCTTCCACCACATCCGACAGGGATCCAAAGCCATTGGCATCCAACACCCGTACCGGCATGATCTTGGCCTTGAAGGCAATGCCGGCTACACCCAAGACATTGTTGGTGGATTGGGCGATGGTTCCCGCCACATGGGTGCCGTGGCCGTTGAGGTCTTCCGGATCCTCATCGTCATCCACAAAGTCGTAGCCCTTCACAAATTGGGTTTGGGCCAGGTCGGGAACTCGGGTTACTCCCGTGTCCACCACGGCTACCGTCACCCCTTCCCCTTGGGAGATGTCCCAGGCTTCCGGCATGCGGATGGCCCTGAGGTTCCATTGCTGGGGATAGAGGCGGTCGTTGGGCACGAAAGCCGCCTGGAATTGATAGTTGGGGTGAGCATACTCGATCAAGGCTTCGTCGGTGAGCCGCTTAACCAGCCGCCGCGTGGATCCCAGGTGGTTGGCATCCACGTCAAACAGGTAGATCGCTTCTTGGCGGGCAAAAGCACTGTCGCTGCTGGGGCGGAGCGTCAAGTGATACTCTTTAGCGATAGCGGCAATCTGACTGGGGGTGGCTGTGTTTACAAAATTGACCACGATGCTGTCGTAGGGGGCGGATCCCTTGCCGCAAGCCGTCAACAGCAAGGCCATCAAGCCGGCGCAGCAAAGACCCAACCAGCGTCTGAATTTCATAATTCACGCCCTCGGGATCCAAAATTGTTGCAACCAGTATGCCCTCTGGATTGACAATTGACGAGATGAGATCCGGCATGGGGGCAAAATTGCCAAAAGGTGCAACCTTCGCCGCGCAAGAAGGGATCCCAGCCCTGCCGAGAAAGTGCTATGACAAGATGAGCGTAAATTGCCGCTTGGAGGGGGGAATCAGGATCGATGGATAGAGTCTTGCAGCTCATGATCCAGGGTTGGTATTACTCCATCCCCCTGTTGACGTTCTCGGTCTTCTCGGTGGCCTGTTGCATTGAGCGGGTGCTGTTTTGGTGGAAGATCACCCATCGGCAGGAGGAGGTGGTGCAGCAAGCCCTGAGCCAGTACCGGCGCAACCCGCGCGCTGCCCAGTATTTGCTGGAGCAAAATGCCGATTTGCCGATTGCCCGCATCTTTTTGGCCGGGTTGGAGCTGAACGAGGCCAGCCCGGAAGATTTTAAGCTGGCTCTGGAAACGGCCCTGGCGGCAGAAGTGCCTCTGCTGAAGCGCTTCAACACTGTCTTCGACACCGTAATCACCGTTGCCCCCTTCTTGGGCTTGTTGGGCACCGTCACCGGCATCATCCAGATCCTCAGCTCCATTCAACTGGGGGATATCGGCGGCACCGATACCCAGGGGGTAGGTCGGGGGATCGCCGAAGCCTTGTACTCGACGGCCTTTGGACTGATTGTGGCTATTCCCACCCTGTTGATTTCCAACGTCTTCCGCTCTTTGTACCTGCGGCAACTCTCTAAGATCCAAGAGTACGGCGGCATGCTGGAGCTGCTGCATCGGCAGCGGCAAGAGATGCAGGCCCAACAGCTTTCCCAGTATTCCTACACCCAATCTAGCCCCAGTGGCAGCTCCACCCTTCCCCCCTACTCCTCGCTTGAGCCCTCCTAACCTATGCGCATCCCCGAAGAGAACTTCCGAGCTGGCGAGATCAACATCGTGCCCCTGATCGATGTCATCTTCTCGATCCTGGTGTTTTTCGTGATTGCCAGCCTGGTGCTCACCCGCTCCGAGGCTCTGGATGTCAACCTGCCGGATGCCACTACAGCTGAAGTTCGTCTGCAGCCGGATGTAACGGTGAGCGTGACGGCGGAAGGACAGATTGCCGTCAATCAGGAGAAAATTGCCGATATTTCTGCCCTGATCCCGGCAGTGGAACGCATCCTGGCCGAGAAGCCGGCTGAAGGGCGCCGCTTGGTGGTGATCAACGCTGATTTGGCCCTCTCCCACGGCAAGGTGGTGGAGGTGATGGATACTCTGCAGCGGGTGCCCAATGTCAGCCTGGCAATTGCCGCCCGCCGCCCCAGCAGTAATCGGTAGCCAGCTTAGGATTTGGGCCAGTTTTGTCAAATATAGTCATTTCAGGTTAGGGTGAGACGCCTAGGCTACTGGTCGCGCCAGCGGGACGGAGTCCTTGAAAAACCTTCTGGCCCTCCGCATTATCGCTCCGCAACGCTATTGCTCTGCAACGCCGACGCGACCAACGTTTGGGGTGTGGGTGCAGTGTCCTGGTTTAAATCGAAATGACCATAGACCCAGTTTTCCGGTAAGCTCATTTGCTAACCCGCTCTCTAGCCTGGGGGTGAGGGGTCATCCTGCGCCCAGCACCTGAATCAGGAGTGCCTTTTGCACATGTAGGCGATTTTCCGCCTGATCCCACACGCGGGACTGGGATCCCTCCAATACTTCAGTGGTGATTTCCTCTTCCCGGTGGGCCGGCAGGCAGTGCAGCACAATGGCTTCCGGATCTGCCTGTTGCATCAGCTCGGCATTGACCTGGTAGGGCAGAAAGGTGGCCTTGCGGGCCTCGGCCTCAGCTTCTTGACCCATGCTGGCCCACACGTCGGTATAGACCACCTGGGATCCAGAGACGGCTTCCTGGGGATCCTGCAGCACCAACACCTGGGATCCCTGGGCCAGAGTGCGGGCTTGCTCCACCACTGCCGCATCCGGCTCGTAACCGGGGGGGGTGGCGACGCGGATGTGGATCCCGCTCATGGCACAACCCAACAGCAGGGAGTGGGCAACGTTATTGCCATCGCCGCAATAGGCCAGGGTCAGGCCCGCCAGTTGGCCAAAGTTCTCCTGAATGGTGAGCAGATCGGCCAACACCTGACAGGGGTGAAACTGATCGGTGAGGGCGTTGATCACCGGAATATCGGCATACTCGGCAAAGGTTTCCAGTTCCTTCTGGTGGTAGGTGCGAATGGCGATCACATCCAGGTAGCGGGAGAGGACGCGGGCCGTATCCTGCAGGGGTTCGCCGCGGCTCACCTGCATCACTGTCGGCACCAGATCGAGGGTGCTGCCCCCGCATTGGGCCATGGCTGCCGTAAAACTGGCGCGGGTGCGGGTAGAAGCCTTCTGAAACAACAGCCCCAACACCCGACCCCGCAGCTCCACCCGATAGGGATCCCGCTTTAACTCAGCCGCCTGGGCTAGCAGGGCCGACAGCTCCGCCGGGGTTAGGTCGCTGAGCTTGAGCAGATCCCGTCCGGCCAAGTTTATGGATCCCGCGATCTTCGACCCCGCCATTGTGCTACGCGCCACCTACAGAAACAATAAAAGCATCCCCAGCCCGGCGCTGGTCAACACTCCTCGAATAACTCGAATGAGAAGAGTCTTAATAGTCTTAAGTAGCTTGGGCCTCGGCTTAACCCCAGTCTCAGGAGTGCCAGATCTGAGACCCATCAAAACCGCCCCCAACACCGGCTAACGTGAAGAGGAACGAATGACCTCCTGGGCTTGTTGCCGACGGGCAGAGATCTGAGCCTGCAGAGCCTGGATGGCAGCAGCATACTGTGGGTCGGCTGGGGTGGCCACCAATTCTCGGTTCTGGCTGAGCCGCTTCAGATCTTCCTCGGACAATTCCACCAAAATGTCGGGGGTAATGCCCTTGTGGTCGATGTCGTTACCGTTGGGAGTGCGATAACGGGCAATGGTTACCGCCAGCCCCGAGCCATCAGACAGGGGATGCACCGACTGCACCAGGCCCTTGCCGAAAGTTTGCGTGCCGACAATCACGGCGCGACGGTTATCCTGCAGAGCCCCCGACAGAATCTCGCTGGCGCTGGCCGAGCCACCATCCACCAAAACGGCCAAAGGTTTATCGGTAAGGGCCGTGTTGTTGGCCGTCAGGCGATCCTGCTCCCCTTGGCGGTTCACCGTCGAGACAATGCTGCCCCGGTTGATCCACATGCGGGCAATCTCGGCGCTGGAGTAGAGCAGGCCCCCTGGGTTGGCGCGCAAATCCAGAACGTAGGCGGCTACCCCTTGTTTTTCCAGCTCGCGAATGGCTTGGCGCATCTTCTCGGCGGCGTTGCCGGAAAACTGGGTGATGCGAATGTAGCCGATGGGCAGGCCGTTTTCCTCGTGAACCTCGTAGCGCACGGTGGCCAGCTCAATTCTTTCCCGCACCAAATCGAACACCTTTAGCCCTTCCCCCTCGCGGCGAATGGTCAGCCGCACCCGCGTACCCGGCTCGCCCCGAATGAGGTTGACTGCAGCGTTGGTGTCCATGCCTTCGGTGGACTTGTCGTCGATGCGCACGATCACGTCTTTGGATTTGATCCCGGCCCGGTCGGCAGGAGACCCTTCAATGGGGGAGATCACCACCAGCTCGTTTGTCTCCTGATCCATGCCCAGCGTGATCCCCACCCCGGTCAGCTCACCGGATGTATCGATTTGCATGCTGGCAAACTGATCCGGATCCAGAAATCGGGTGTAGGGATCGTTCAGTTTCTTCAGGGCTTCCCGGATGGCCGCGTAGGCATCTTCTCGGGTGGCATACTCTCGGCTGAGCAGATCTCGCCGCACCGCTTCCCAATCCAGGGAATTAAAAGACGGATCCACGTATTCCCGATTGACAATTTGCCAAACCTCGTCCACCACCTCTTTGGGATCCCGGCGAAACCCCGCCCAACCCGGCATAGATAGCTGCACGCCGACCAGCGATACCGCTGTCATCACCGCAGCCGTTGCACTAACCACAAACCCACGCTTTCTCATTGGCTCTCCTGGAAGGCGCTAAAAGTCAAGGTTGACGAGGTGGATCTCCAGAGGTGGATCTCTAATTGTCAGGGAACTGGGTTTCGAGCAAGGGTCTTCCCCTATCCAAACTTCAGCTTAGAAGCATCGAGAGCAAGGAAAGGCTCCCCTGCTGCAGCAAGTGGGATCCAGACTTTGGTAGGCTACAGATAACCCCAACCGACTGTGCCCAACCTAGCATAGGGATCCCTTCCGGGGGTGCTTCTAGGATCACAGTTCAACACAACTTTGTTACAACCTATCATCGCAACCCTTTTCTTCCAAATGGGCACTTTGCCCCCTTTCTGACTCTATGTCCCTTGCCACCGATTGCCCCAGCTCGCTTGCCTCTGCTTCAGACCGCCCGCTGCTGTCCCAAGTGCAGTTGGCCCGCGCTGCTGCCCAACACACGGCCACCTTGCCCACTGCCATTAAGAATGCCGCTCTAGAGGCCATGGCCACTGCCTTGTTGGAGCACCAAGAGTCTATCTTGGCCGCCAACCAGGCGGATTTGGAGCGGGCAGCGGAGATGGTGAAAGCCGGGGAGTTGTCGGCATCTGCCTATGCCCGCCTGAAGCTGGACGCCCACAAACTGGCAGATATGGTGGCCGGAGTGCGGCAGGTGATCCGGCTGGGGGATCCGGTGGGCCGAGCTTTGCTGATCCGGGAACTGGACGAGGGGCTGATCTTGGAACGGCGCACCTACCCTTTGGGGGTCCTGGGGGTGATCTTCGAGTCGCGGCCCGATGCTTTGGTACAAATTGCTGCCCTGGCGGTGAAAACCGGCAATAGCGTCTTGCTCAAGGGGGGATCCGAAGCTTTGCTCTCCTGTCAAGCCTTGATGGCGGCCATCCAGGCGGGCCTGCAGCAGATCCCAGAGTTTCCCCAGGGATCCCTGCAGTTGCTCACCAGCCGCGCTGAGGTCAAGGCCCTGCTACAACTGGAAGGGCTAGTGGATCTCATCATTCCCCGCGGCTCCAGCAGCTTTGTCCGCTACATCCTGGAGAATACCCGCATCCCGGTATTGGGCCATGCCGATGGCCTGTGTCACCTGTACGTGGATCGGGCAGCGGATGTGGACATGGCGATCAAGCTGACGGTGGACAGCAAAACCCAGTACCCCGCTGCCTGCAATGCCATCGAGACCCTGTTGGTCCACAAGGCCATAGCCCCCCACTTTTTGCCTCTGGCGGTCAAGGCCCTGCGGGAGAGGGGGGTGGAATTGCGGGGGGATCCCCTCTGCCGCGAGCTGGTGCCCGATCTGATCCCGGCCAGCGAAGCCGACTGGAGCACCGAGTATGCCGACTTGATCCTCGCGATCAAGATGGTTGACTCCCTTGACGAGGCCATTGCCCACATCCAGCAGTACGGATCCCGCCATACCGAGGCGATTGTGACCGAAGATGCCGCCGCCGCCCGGCGATTTCTGGATGAAGTGGATGCGGCAGGGGTCTTTCACAATGCTTCCACCCGCTTTGCCGACGGGTTTCGCTATGGCTTCGGGGCGGAGGTGGGCATCAGCACCCAAAAACTGCCGCCGCGCGGGCCGGTGGGCTTAGAAGGCTTGGTGACCTACCGCTACCAACTGCGAGGGCAAGGACATCTTGTAGCCGACTACACGGGCCCCCAGGCCCGACCTTTTCAACATCGGGATCGCCTGAACAACACCGGCTTAGCTTAGCTGCAAAAGCCGGCTGTACAAACCGGCTGTACAAAGCAGTCGTTCACAAAAACCGTTCTCCTCGTCTTCGCGGCTCCAGGTTGAGGTAAATTAAAAAATAGCTTCGTGATTGCCAAGGGTTGCGCTTTGCGGCGCGCTATGGTGTGACAATGGACTACCGGGTTCCGGGTTTGATGTTATGGGCTTGAGCGCCCTAGACGTAGCGCTTTGCATTTTGGCCTTTTGTTATTTCGATTAGGAGCTTCGCTGGATCATGCCTGTGCGTCTGTATGTTGGAAATCTGCCGGAAGAGGTGGATCGTCAGGCACTGGAGAAGCTCTTTCGCTCTGCCGGTGAGGTCATTTCCACCAAGGTGATCCGGGATCGGAAGACAGGCAAATGCCGCGGCTTCGGCTTTGTAACGGTAAACACCCAAGAGCAGGCGCAGCAGTACATCGAAAAGTTCAACGGCCACAGCTTTGGGGATGTCAACTTGCGCATTGAGCTCGCCCAGCCGCGCGACCGAGGGGAAGAAGGCGAATCCAAAACAGCGACCTCTGAGCCTTCATCCAAAGAGTCCAGAGGTTCCAAAGATTCCAGAGCGTCCAGAGATTCTGAGGCCAAGGGCTCTAAAGAATCGGCAGAAAACCCTGCCCCCAGCAAAAAGCAACGCCAGCGCGGCAATAAGGGTGGGCGCTCCACCGTCGTCGCCGAAAGTGAGGCAGCCTCTGAGCCGGATCCCCGCTGGGCCAGCCAGTTGCAGCGGATCAAGGAGCAGCTTCTGCAGGTCACCAATTCCTAACCCCCCCGAACGAGTGATAGACACTGTTGGGATCTGACGGTAGGCTGGGTGAGTTGCGACGGCTCTAGGCATGTTTGAGAGGGGGGTTGGGATGAATAGGCTAGCGAGGATTTTTCGTGCTTGGGCTCGAGCTGGGCTTTTGTTCGGGCTGGTGGTTCTGCTGGGAGTGGGAAGTGGAGCTCCGGTTTTCCTACCAGCGGCGGCGGCTGCCCCGGCGGATTTGGAAGAGCAGGTGCTGCAGATCATTCGAAAGAACCCCCAGGTGATTCTGGAGGCCGTACAGGAATACCAGCAGCGACAGTACCAGGAGCAGCAGCAACAACAGCAGCGGCTGGCGGAAGAATTTGGCCGTCAACTGCGGGAGGACCCACGCGCCGTCATCGGAGATTCCCCTCGACTGGGATCCGACGCTCTGCGGTTAGTGTTGGTGGAGTTCTCCGATTTTCAATGCCCCTTCTGCGCCCGCGCCCACAGCACCCTCAAGCAGTTCATGGCCGACCACGGGGATGAGGTGACCTTGGTGTACAAGCACCTGCCCCTGACCAGCATCCACCCAGAAGCGATGTCGGCTGCCCGGGCTGCTTGGGCCGCCCAACGTCAAGGTAAGTTCTGGGAGTTTCACGACGAGCTGTTTGCCAACCAATCTCAGCTTGGGGATGGGTTTTATGTGGCCACTGCTGAGAAGCTGGGCCTGAATATAGAAAAATTCAATCGGGATCGGCGCAGTCGGGCGGCAGAACGCGCCATTCAGCGAGATATTGACTTGGCCTCTCAACTGGGCATCGGTGGCACTCCCCATTTCATCTTGAACGGCATTGCCTTCTCCGGTGCGCAGCCGCTGGAGGTGTTTGAGCAGACGCTGCAGCAGGCTAAGCAAGCCCTCTAGCCGGGAAAGTGCTCCGCACTGCTATTGAAACAGGTGGTGTATTGCAAACAGGTGGTGCAACGGCTGGCCTATCCTTCTTACCAGCCTCGCCCAGTTGCCCAAACGCTCCGTCCTTGAGGAGGGCTTTACGGTAAGCTCAGGGCAGTGGCAGGGTAGTCAACCGCTCTATTCGCCCAAGCGGGCTGTAGGCTTTGACAAGCCAGTAGGGTGGGGAGTATGTCAAAAGCAGAAACTCACCCAAGTCGCCATTTGGGCCGAATGGGGAGCCCCAACGGCAGGGAAGGAGGAGAGCGTTTGATGGCGGAAGGGGGTCTCGGCTACTCCACGGGCAGGATGCGGGCATCGAACCCTGCTTCGGCCAGAGAGCGCCGCGCCTGTTCGGCGTTGGCCCGTTGCCGGTAGGTGCCCACCTGAATCACCGAGCCCCGCAGGAAGGCATCGGGGGCAAACTGTTGCAGCTTGGGTAGGGCCTCTTCCCCTGCCTGCACCACCACCCAAAATCCGCTGCCACCTTCTTCCCCAGGAGGAACAGCCTGGGCAGGCGAGGAGGAGACGGGATCCGCTTGCAAAAGAGGCTGAGAGCGGCGCAGATCGGCGGGGAAGATCCCCGCTTCATAGCCTTGGCCGGCCAAGTAACGCACCTGCTCGGCGGCAGCAGCAGGGTCGGCAAACCCACCTGTGCGCACCACCCGCAGGTCATCGTAGATCAAGGGCAGGGATCCCTCTAGGAGTTGTTTTAGCGCAGGCCATTTCTCCCCGGTGGGATCGGCCACCAACACCCAATAGCGTTCCCCTTGGGCGGGATTGGAGATGGGATCCTGGCCAGCATTTTCTCCTACCAGCGACACCGCCACTGCCGGTAACCCCTGAGCGGTTAGCCAGCGGGCTTGATCCTGGGCCAACGACAGGCGGGAGAAGGTTCCCGTTTGCAAAGCAACCTGGCCGCGGTACTGCACCACAGTGGCTCCTGGAAAGAAGCGGCGCACCCGTTCTTCCAAACGGGGATCACCGGTGGGGTTGGGCACGTGAGTGGCAAAGGGACGCTGGGGATCCAAGGGCGGAGCGGTTGGCGTCGGCGGCACAGAGGCTTTTGAGCTGGCAGCAGGGCGGCTGGGTGCTGCTTGGGCAGGAAAAGCAGGGGGCAGAGGGGGATCCGTCTCTTGGCGGCTCACCACCCGCACCGATAACCCCAGCCGTTCCAAGTCGGCCTGACGGCGTTGAGCATGGCTACGGTTGATGAACGTCCCCGCCAGAATGAAAACCTGCCCATCCCCTTGCACAAAATAGGCATCCGGCACCTGGGTGCGCACCTGAGCCAACTCCGCCGCCCCATCCGCCAGTACATGCACTTGGTAACGGGTCAGGGCCAAAGCAGCCGGCAGGACGTTCCCATTAACGGCGTGGAGCACAAGGGCAAAGGCCGCCAGGGATCCGGCAAAGAGGGCCGGTTGCGCTGGCAACAGGAGTGCGGAGCACTTTGGCCAGCCGTAGTCCTTACGGGCGTTGCACATGGGATCCATCTCCTCTGGCGGAATTGGCGGCAACTCAAACCTCTGCATCCGGGATGGAGTCTTTGCCTGGGCCTGCGGGGATCCCCCACAGTGCCAGAGCTCGCAGTTCACCCCCTTGCGGGAAGGACAACTCAAAGCTAGCGTAAGCCGAAGTTTGGGCAAGGCTGTGCCAGGGATGGGCTTGCAGATGCCGCCCACCACCGATAGAATGCTCCGCACTGCCACCGCAAAGATGCAGCCCAGTTGGGTTCACGGGAGAAACACAGATCTAGTGCATCTCCAGTATAGATAGGCTGGCAAGACTCTATCGCTATGGCTTGTCGGGGAGTTTGTTTCAGAGGCGACGGCGGCGGGATGGAGTCCTCGCCACAAGGGTGCGGGATCCCCCCAGGGCAAAGCGGATGATCTCCGTCTTGTACTGCTGCGAGCCCTCTGTGTAGCGGGCAAGCTGAATGGCAGATCCCTGGCCGGAAGGAAGCAAGAACCGTTCGCGACAGTGGTGGGCAGCACTCTCTGGAGTTTCCGCTTCGAGGGCAATGAAAAACCGCAGACGCAGCAGCACTTCCAACTTGGACAAGTGCTCGGTTTGCTCTGGCACCAAGCGGCCTAACGAGATTTGTAGGCGCGGCCTGCGTCGCCGAGATCCGGGGCGGCCCCAAAGCTGCCGGGCCAATGTCCACAGAGAGGTCTGCTCAGAGGACTTGACCAACAGCTTTAAGCCTGTCAGCGGGTTAAGACCATAGGTAAGCAGCAGAGAATACATCGGCGGCAGGAAAGATTCAGAGGAGCGTTTTGAGCTAACGTCAAAAGGATACCCTATAGGCCAACTGTAGCACTGCCTACCCTCTATCCCCATCCAAGCCCCACCCTTCCCTATGGCCGGGATCCCTGCTCAACGCTGGCTGTTTCATCCGGTGGACAAGTTGGCTGCCCAAAGCTTGGCCGAGGCAGTGGGGATCTCGCCCATATTGGCTCAGATCTTACTCAATCGCGGGCTCTCCAGCCCTGCTGCCGTGCAGCAGTACCTGCAGCCGGATCCCGCCCACCTGCCTCCACCCAGTCAGGATTTTGCCGATTTGCCCCTGGCGGTGGACTTGCTGGACGGGGCGATTCGCCGACAAGAGCCCATCGCCATTTGCGGCGACTACGATGCCGACGGCATGACCAGCACGGCCCTGCTGCTGCGGGCTTTGCAGGACGCTCCAGTGCATTACCGCATCCCCAGCCGCATGACGGAGGGCTATGGCCTCAACAGCCGCATGGTGCAAGAGCTGCACCGCGAGGGAGTGCGCCTCATTCTCACGGTGGACAACGGCATCTCCGCCCACGAGCCCATCCAACTGGCCAAAGCTCTAGGCTTGACGGTAATCGTGACGGATCACCACGATTTGCCGCCCCAGTTGCCCCCTGCCGATGCCATCCTCAATCCCAAGCAGCTCCCCGTTTCTTCTCCCTATCGGGGGATGGCCGGGGTGGGAGTTGCCTACCTCCTGGCCCAAGCGCTGGCCGAGCGCCGTGGTGATGGCCATCTGCAGCGGGTAGCCCTGGAACTGTTTACCGTGGGCACCATTGCCGATCTGGCGCCGCTGACGGGGGTTAACCGCCTTTGGGTGCGGCAGGGGCTGCACCTCTTGCCCACCTCCCAGGTGGCAGGGATCCGCGCCCTTCTGCAGGTGATGGGCATGCAGGGATCCCTGGAGGGGTTGCGGCCTGAGTGGATTGGGTTTGGCCTGGGGCCGCGCATCAATGCCGTTGGGCGAATTGGCCGGGCGAGAATGGGGATCCAGTTGCTGACCACCGACGATCCCCAGCAGGCAGAGAAGCTGGCCCGCCGCTGCGAACGGCTCAACCAGGTACGACAGCAGATGTGCGGGCGCATCGAGGCAGAAGCCCTCGAGCAAATTGCCCAGCAAGGCCGAGATCTGCAACAGGAGCGGGTGTTAACAATTTTGGGATCCCCTCAGCAGAAATGGCATAAAGGGGTGATCGGCATTGTGGCCTCGCGGTTGGCAGAGCGTTTTGGCTGTCCGGTGTTCATCGGCAGCCAGTCGCGGCAAGGGGAGATCAGTGGCTCGGCGCGGCAGGGGATCCCCGAGTTTGACGTGTTTCAAGCGTTGGAGTTTTGCAAGGATCTGTTCACCAAGCACGGCGGCCACCCCGCTGCTGGGGGATTTAGCCTGAGAGCAGAAGACTGGCCTTTTTTTGAAGAACGATTGCGGCAGTTTGCCCAACAGCAGTTGCAGCCGGAGCAGATCCAGCCGCTGGTGCAAATCGATGCCGAAGTGTCGCTGTCAGATCTCACCCTTGACCTCTATCGAGAGCTCCAGCATCTGCAGCCCTGTGGCATCGGCAATCCTGAGCCGGTCTTCTGCAGCCGCAACCTGCAGGTTCTGCAACAGCAGCGATTTGGCCCAGTTCCCGGCCACCTGAAGCTGCTGCTCCGGGATCCTGCTCTCCCTACGCAACGCTCCCATGGGTTACGTGCTACTCGGACGGAGTCCTCTTGTCCGGGCAGGAGCGACTCAGCCGCCAAAACCCCCAGTGATGACCGCGGAGTGGCCAGCATCACCGATGCGTTGGTGGGGATCACAAACGCGAAGCCCCAGCGCCCTCTTTGGGCCATCCGTTGGCGGGGAGCGGAAACCCATCCGCTGCCGGAGCGAGTTGATGTAGCCTACACGCTCAAGGCCAAAACATGGCAGGGAGAAACCCAACTGGAGCTGGAAATTGTCGGGATCCAACCTGCCCAAGAGGCTGCCACTGCCGGCAACCCCCCTCTCGAGAAAACAGCGCCCCGCACCCCTGATGGGAGCAAGTCTCCCATCTCCCCCGCCTCTCTGGATGCCACTCCTCCCATGCCCAACTCCAAGCCCTCGACTGGCTCCCAGAGGGGGACAGAGCCCTCACCTCTGTTGATCTGGCGCCCCACCCCCCAGCCCACCCAGCCTTTGCGTTGGCAAGCTGTAGACCGATTTTCTGTCCTCTGGCCTCAGGCGCAGGGAACCATCCTGTTCTACGGCTTCCGCCGCCCCTCGCTGGTCTTGTCTTCTCGGCGGTACCTGACTCTCCACTACGACCGTCCCCAAGCCGGCCACCGCTATGATCAACTCTGGTTGTGGAGCTGGCCCCCTTCTCTGGATCACCTCAAGTGGCTGCTCTGTTGCACCCCCAGCAGCGAGCTGTTGATTGCCGTCCATCAGCAAGCGGTGCCCCTGCCCTCCGCTGCCAGCTTGCAACGCCAGCTCCGCCAATACCTGCAAACCCACAGCCAGGTGGATCTGCTGCGCTTGGCCCAGCAGTGGTGGCTGTCTCCGGCAGTGTTGGTGGCAGGATTACGCTCCCTGGGTTACGCCTGCCCAGATTTTGGCCCCACGGGATCCCTCGGCGAAGAACTGGAAGCCCAGCAAGCTTGGTACAGCAGCTCCTGGCAGCAGGTTGCCGCCCTGCTTCAGCGATCCCACCTGGATTCTTCTGCGGCTGATTCTCATGGGGATTAAGCTGCTGCTCGGCTCCGACTACCACGGCAGCCCTCGGCTGATCCGGCAGGCCCTTGCCCATCTGCCGGAGGTGGATGCTTACATCAACTGTGGGGATTTCTGTTCCAAGGCCGGCAAACCTTCCCGCAAGGCCACCCAGGGCTTTCATCCGGCAGCCCAAGCAGAGGTGGTTCATCTGCGATCTTTCTTGGCGGCAGTGGAGAGCCTGGGCAAACCCTGGCTCTTTTTACCTGGCAACCACGATCCAGCAGCTTCGGTTTTGAATTCGCTGGTTGGCTGTTGGGGGCGGGCCATCACCCAGTCCTGCTGCTTTGAGTGGCTGGGGTTACAGGTTTTGGCTGTACCCTGGACTCCCCCCTGTGGTTGGAGCTGGTCTCTCACCTCCGCCCATTTGCAGGAGCTGCTCGCCCTCTACAGTCAACCCCCCCGGCCCATTGACCTGCTGCTCACCCATGCTCCGCCGCGAGGCTTTTTGGATGAAGGCGGGAAGTGGTATCACCGTCGCACACCCACCTTGCGCCCCCTTTTGGAACAGGTGCAGCCCCGCTACTACATCTGCGGACACATGCACTGGGATGGGGGCAAGGTAGAGCGGTGCGGATCCACACTGGTGATCAACACAGCCCTGCACAACATGGTTCTCGAGATCCATTAGGCAGGAAGCCCTTGGACAGCCTTCCGCCTCCTCAGATTTCCACTCGTAGGAACCTTCCATGACCCGTCCTTTGATCTTGGCCAGCAGTAGCCCCGGCAAATGGCGCGAGTTCAACGCCTTTTTCCAGGCCCATGCCCCCACTTGGGAGCTGCGCCGCATGCCCTCAGAAATTGAGGTGGAAGAAACCGGCACCACCTTTGCCGAAAATGCCCTTCTCAAAGCCAGAGCCGTGGCCAAGTCTCTGGGGGAGTGGGCCATTGCCGACGATTCCGGCCTAGCGGTAGAAGCCCTTGGCGGCGTCCCTGGGATCCGCTCGGCTCGCTATGCCCCCAACGATGCTGCCCGCATCGAGCGGTTGCTTAGGGAAATGGAAGGGATCCCAAATCGCCGAGCCACCTTTCACTGCGCCATCGCCCTGGTGGATCCCCAAGGTGTAGTGCATGCCCTGGTGGAAGGGGTATGCTCAGGAGAGATCTTGACCCAGCCGCGGGGAGAGGGGGGGTTTGGCTATGATCCCCTGTTTTGGGTGCCCGAAGTGGGGCTAACCTTTGCCGAGATGAGCCCAGCTCAAAAAGAGGCCATCGGCCACCGAGGCCGAGCCTTGCGCGCCTTGAAAGCGCAGTTGCCTCTCCTGGAGAAGCGTATGAGCTGGCTTGGATCCCAGCAATAGCCCCCGATGTCCTGGCTGGGGAGCATGACTCTAGTCAATAATAAGCTCAACTATACTGAAAATAATGTATAATATGTTCAGTACGGATTACTAC